>NZ_LFZP01000019.1:0-274811 GCF_002925705.1 Burkholderia anthinoferrum | reverse complement strand
GCTCAGCACCAGTTCCGCCTTCGGTCGTCCCATCGCCATGCTGACGTCTCCCGTTCCGTTGACGTCAACATGCTACGTGAAGATAGACCAGTTAACAACGGAACAGGACACTAGGTGGGCAATTGTTCATCACGTCTCGGAAGGTTGCGTTTTTAGCGTTGAACCCATGCTGATCATCGACACAAATGACTTTCGACTTCAGATGGAGCCCGTTGCTGCGCGACGCGACGAACCGGGAGGGCCGTATCTTGAATGGATCGATGTACGAATCCAATTGACGGTACCGGGTATCGAGGCGGAAGGGCAATGGAGTGTCATGCCCGACGAGTTGCGACAATTTCGGCAACAGATTCGATCTGTTCAAATGCAGCTTCAAGCCGGGCAACGAGCAGAGTTAACAGGCGTTGAGCCGGGGTTTGAGCTGACATTGCGAACACTTGATCGAGGCGCAATCGTGGGCGACTGGCGCTTTCAGCCAACTCCTCCCGACGGCGCGTGCATTACAGGGCATTGTGGACTGGATCAGTCCTTCTTGCCCGAACTGCTTCAAGGAGTTGAATCCCTTCTATCGTTCGCCGGAACGAGCAGTTCGCCATAGTCCAGGCGTTATCGCGCGAGGTCCGCGAGTTGGCCGGCGCGGTGACCTGTCCCGCGACGGCTTCGACGAACGCGCAAGCGCGCTCGTCCGCTCGATTGCGTGTCGCGTGATCGCGCCAACACGCTGTGCCGACAGGCGCGGCGCGCTGAAGCACCGAGCCGGTCGTTGCGTGACAACGCACCGACCGGCTCGCACGACAGCGAAGCACGCGGCACAACCGCCGATCGGATACGGCACCCTTTCAGACAGAACCCGACCATTAATGCGGAGCACTCCAGAACAGCTCGTCAGCACACGTCCTGCATGCTCCTCGCCAGATCGTCGAGCAGCATCCGCGCGGTCGCGACGTTGGTCGCGACCGGCACGTCGTGCACGTCGCACGCGCGCACCAGCGCGGTGATGTCGGGGTCGTGCGGCTGCGCGGTCATCGGGTCGCGCAGGAACACGACGAGGTCGACGCGGCCGTCGGCCAGTTCCGCGCCGATCTGCAGGTCGCCGCCGAGCGGCCCCGACAGCTTGCGCTCGACCTCCAGCCCGTGCGCGGCCGCGATGCGGCCGCCCGTCGTGCCCGTCGCGACCAGCCGGCATTGCGCGAGCGTCTCGCGAAACTGACCCGCGAGCGCGACGATCTCGTCCTTCTTCGCGTCATGCGCGATCAGTGCGATACGGGGTTTGCTCATCTCCAGTTCCTTCGTCGTTCGGTTGTCGTCGTCGTGAATCGAAAAGCGCGGGTCAGAACGTGCCCGGATACGCGCCGCCGTCGAGCAGCCAGTTCTGCCCGGTGATGTAGCCCGCGTGCACGCTGCACAGGAACGCGCAGGCCGCGCCGAATTCGGCACGCGTGCCGAGGCGCCCGGCCGGGATGTCCTTCGTGCGGCGCGCGCGCATCTCGTCGACCGTCACGCCCTGCGCCTTCGCCGACGCGGCGAGCGTCGTCGCGATCCGGTCGGTATCGAACAGCCCCGGCAGCAGGTTGTTGATCGTCACGCCCTGCCCCGCGACCTTGCGCGACAGCCCCGCGACGAAGCCGGTCAGCCCGGAGCGCGCGCCGTTCGACAACGCCAGCACGTCGATCGGCGCCTTCACCGCCGAACTCGTGATGTTGACGATCCGGCCGAAGCCGCGCGCGATCATCCCGTCGATGGTCGCGCGGATCAGCTCGATCGGCGTCAGCATGTTCGCGTCGAGCGCGCGGATCCAGTCGTCGTGGGAGAAATCGCGGAAGTCGCCGGGCGGCGGGCCGCCGGCATTCGTCACGAGAATGTCCGGCTGCGGGCACGCGGCGAGCGCGGCCGCGCGGCCGTCCGGCGTCGTGATGTCGCACGCGACCGCCGTGACCGACACGTTCGCGCCGGCGCGGATCTCTTCCGCGGTTTCCTCCAGCGTGTCGCGCGTGCGCGCGACGATCACGAGGTTCACGCCCTCGGCGGCCAGCGCTTCCGCGCAGCCGCGCCCGAGGCCCTTGCTGGCCGCGCACACGAGCGCGGTCTTTCCTTCGATGCCGAGATCCATCTTCGCTTCCCTGGTGGCGCGCGTGCCGACGCGGCTCCCCGTTGCCGCCGGCCGGCAGGCAAACGGGCGAACGGGCGGGCGCGGCACGCGGATTGTCGTGAGACGTCGATAATATCCGGATCGCGCGGCGCGCCTTGGTAAAATTGCGGCCATGAGCGACGGCCGGCCCACGCCCGCCGCCGCCCCCGATCCCCTTTTGCCGTCAAGGCACCCCGTCATGAAACAGGACAGCCGTTTCCCGAACCTCTTCATCACCGATCACCCGCTGATCCAGCACAAGCTCACGCACATGCGCGACAAGGACACGTCCACGCGCACGTTCCGCGAACTGCTGCGCGAGATCACGCTGCTGATGGGCTATGAGATCACCCGCAACCTGCCGATCACGACCAAGCGGGTCGAAACCCCGCTGGTGGCGGTCGACGCGCCGGTGATCGCGGGCAAGAAGCTCGCGATCGTGCCCGTGCTGCGCGCGGGCATCGGGATGTCGGACGGCCTGCTCGACCTGGTGCCGTCCGCGCGCGTCGGCCACATCGGCGTGTACCGCGCCGACGACCATCGCCCGGTCGAATACCTGGTGCGCCTGCCGGACCTGGAAGACCGCATCTTCATCCTGTGCGACCCGATGGTCGCGACCGGCTATTCGGCCGTGCACGCGGTCGACGTGCTCAAGCGCCGCAACGTGCCGGCCGCGAACATCATGTTCGTCGCGCTCGTCGCCGCGCCCGAGGGCGTGCAGGTATTCCAGGACGCGCACCCCGACGTGAAGCTGTTCGTCGCGTCGCTCGACTCGCACCTGAACGAGCACGCGTACATCGTGCCGGGCCTGGGCGACGCCGGCGACCGCCTGTTCGGCACCAAGAACTGACCGCACCGGGCGTCCGGCGCCGCCGTGCCGCGCCGCCCGGCGCGCCGCGACGGCCGCCCGGCCGTTCGGCCATGCGCGGCGGCCCCGAACCGGCGGTCACCGCGTGATAAAATCACGCTCCACTCGACACGCGCGGCCCCGCGGCTTCATGCCCGCCGACACGGCCGCCGATTCAACGACACACTGAAACAATCGCCCGCGCCGCGCGCCCGGGCACGGAGAAAGGTATGGCTGGTCATTCGAAATGGGCCAACATCAAGCATAAGAAGGCAGCGGCCGACGCGAAGCGCGGCAAGATCTGGACCCGCCTGATCAAGGAAATCCAGGTGGCGGCGCGCCTCGGCGGCGGCGACGTCAACTCGAACCCGCGCCTGCGTCTCGCGGTCGACAAGGCAGCGGACGCGAACATGCCGAAGGACAACGTCAAGCGCGCGATCGATCGCGGCGTCGGTGGCGCGGACGGCGCGAACTACGAAGAGATCCGTTACGAAGGCTACGGCATCGGCGGCGCGGCGATCATCGTCGACACGCTGACCGACAACCGCACGCGCACGGTCGCGGAAGTGCGCCACGCATTCTCGAAGTTCGGCGGCAACATGGGCACCGACGGCTCGGTCGCGTTCATGTTCGATCACGTCGGCCAGTTCCTGTTCGCGCCCGGCACGTCGGAAGACGCGCTGATGGAAGCCGCGCTCGAAGCCGGCGCGAACGACGTCAACACGAACGACGACGGCTCGATCGAAGTGCTGTGCGACTGGCAGGCATTCTCGGCGGTGAAGGACGCGCTCGAAGCCGCGGGCTTCAAGGCCGAACTCGCCGAAGTGACGATGAAGCCGCAGAACGAAGTCGAATTCACCGGCGACGACGCGGCGAAGATGCAAAAGCTGCTGGACGCGCTCGAGAACCTCGACGACGTGCAGGACGTGTACACGAACGCCGTCATCGTCGAGGAATGAGATGCCGGCCGCCGCGCACCTGTCGCGGCGGCGGCCCGACCGATTCCGCGGCCGGCGCGCCTGAGCGTGCCGGCCGCCCTGTTTTCTAGTCTGCGGGGAATCCCATGAAACTACTCGTCGTCGGTTCCGGCGGCCGCGAACATGCGCTGGCGTGGAAGCTCGCGCAGTCGCCGCGCGTCCAGATGGTCTACGTCGCGCCCGGCAATGGCGGCACGGCGCGGGACGAGCGTCTGAAGAACGTCGACATCACGGCGCTCGACGAACTCGCCGATTTCGCGGAACGCGAAGGCGTCGCGTTCACGCTCGTCGGGCCGGAAGCGCCGCTCGCGGCCGGCATCGTCAACCTGTTCCGCGCACGCGGCCTGAAGGTATTCGGCCCGACCCGCGAAGCCGCGCAGCTCGAAAGCTCGAAGGATTTCGCGAAGGCGTTCATGAAGCGCCACGGCATCCCGACCGCCGACTACGAAACCTTCGCCGACGCGGCCGCCGCCCATGCGTACATCGACGCGAAGGGCGCGCCGATCGTCGTGAAGGCCGACGGCCTCGCGGCCGGCAAGGGCGTCGTCGTCGCGATGACGCTGGAAGAAGCGCATGCGGCCGTCGACATGATGCTGTCGGGCAACAAGCTCGGCGATGCCGGCGCGCGCGTCGTGATCGAGGAATTCCTCGATGGCGAGGAAGCCAGCTTCATCGTGATGGTCGACGGCAAGCATGCGCTGGCACTGGCTTCGAGCCAGGACCACAAGCGCCTGCTCGACGAGGATCGCGGCCCGAACACCGGCGGCATGGGCGCGTATTCGCCCGCGCCGATCGTCACGCCGCAGATGCACGCACGCGTGATGCGCGAGATCATCATGCCGACCGTGCGCGGGATGGAGAAGGACGGCATCCGCTTCACGGGCTTCCTGTACGCGGGCCTGATGATCGACAAGGACGGCAATCCGCGCACGCTCGAGTTCAACTGCCGGATGGGCGACCCGGAAACGCAGCCGATCATGGCGCGCCTGAAGAGCGATTTCTCGAAGGTCGTCGAGCAGGCGATCGCGGGCACGCTCGACACCGTCGAGCTCGACTGGGATCGCCGTACCGCGCTGGGCGTCGTGCTGGCCGCGCACGGCTACCCGGACGCGCCGCGCAAGGGCGACCGCATCAACGGCATCCCGGCCGAAACCGAACAGGCCGTGACGTTCCATGCGGGCACGACGCTCGCCGACGGCGACAAGCTCGTGACGTCCGGCGGACGCGTGCTGTGCGTGGTCGGCCTCGCCGATTCGGTGCGCGAAGCGCAGCAGCATGCATACGACACGATCAACCAGATCAACTTCGAAGGCATGCAGTACCGCCGCGACATCGGCTTTCGCGCGCTCAACCGCAAGAGCGCGTGACGTCGCCGTCGCCGCCCCGCGCGCTCGCGGCGGCGGCCCCTCTGCCGGGGTTCGATAGAATGCCCGGCAGACGCTTTTTTTACGGCCCCCGCGTCAAGCGGGGGCAGCCAGTCCAGACATGACCGATTCGACCTACGACGTGGCGCGCGTGCGCACGTACCTCCAGGGCCTGCAGACACGGATCGCCGACGCGCTCGGCGCGCTCGACGGCACGCCGCTCGCGACCGACACGTGGCAGCGCGGGCCGGCCGAACGCCTGCGCGGCGGCGGCTGCACGCGGATTCTCGAAGGCGGCCGCGTGTTCGAACGCGCGGGAATCGGCTTTTCCGACGTCGCGGGCGACGCGCTGCCGCCGTCGGCGAGCGCGGCGCGCCCGCAGCTCGCGGGCCGCGGCTTCGAGGCGCTCGGCGTGTCGCTCGTGCTGCACCCGCGCAATCCGTACTGCCCGACCGTGCACATGAACGTGCGGATGCTGATCGCGACGAAACCGGGCGAGGCGCCCGTGTTCTGGTTCGGCGGCGGCATGGATCTGACGCCGGTTTACGGTTTCGAGGACGATGCGCGGCATTTCCACCAGACCTGCAAGGATGCGCTCGACCCGTTCGGCCTCGAGCTCTACCCGCGCTTCAAGCAATGGTGCGACGAATATTTCTTCCTGAAGCACCGCAACGAAACGCGCGGCATCGGCGGGATCTTCTTCGACGATTTCTCGGAGCCCGGTTTCGAACGCTCGTTTGACCTGATGCAAAGCGTCGGCGATGCGTTCCTGCACGCGTACCTGCCGATCGTCGAGCGCCGCGCCGAGTTGCCGTACGGCGAGCGCGAGCGCGACTTCCAGGCATACCGGCGCGGCCGCTACGTCGAATTCAACCTCGTGTTCGACCGCGGCACGCTGTTCGGGCTGCAAAGCGGCGGCCGGACCGAGTCGATCCTGATGTCGATGCCGCCGGTCGCGAACTGGCGCTACAACTGGCAGCCCGAGCCGGGCTCGCCGGAAGCGCGCCTGTATAGCGACTTCCTCGTGCCGCGCGACTGGGTCTGAACCCGCGCGCCCCGCTGCCCCAACGAAAGGACGCGTTTCTCTGGACACCACCACCCGCCCCGCCCCGCTGCCGCGCCGTATCGGCTTGCTGGGCGGCACCTTCGACCCGATCCACGACGGCCATCTCGCGCTCGCGCGCCGGTTCGCCGAACTGCTCGACCTGACCGAACTCGTGTTGCTGCCCGCCGGGCAGCCGTACCAGAAACGCGACGTGTCGGCCGCCGAGCACCGGCTCGCGATGACGCGTGCGGCCGCCGGCACGCTGTCCGTGCCGGGCGTGACCGTGACGGTCGCCACCGACGAGATCGAGCACACCGGCCCGACCTACACCGTCGAGACGCTCGCGCGCTGGCGCGAGCGGATCGGCCCGGATGCGTCGCTGTCGCTGCTGATCGGCGCCGACCAGCTCGTGCGCCTCGATACGTGGCGCGACTGGCGCACGCTGTTCGACTACGCGCACATCGGTGTGTCGACGCGCCCGGGCTTCGAGCTCGGCGCCGCGCCGCCGGACGTCGCGCGGGAAATCGCCGCGCGGCAGGCCGGCGCCGACGTGCTGAAGGCCACGCCGGCAGGCCGCCTGCTGATCGATACGACCCTTTCGTTCGACATCGCCGCGACCGACATCCGCGCGCACCTGCGCGAATGCATCGCACGCCATGCGCAAATGCCCGACGCGTCGGCCGAACATGTGCCGGCCGCCGTATGGGCCTATATTCTTCAACATCGCCTCTACCATTCCTGAACCCATGGATATTCGCAAACTGCAGCGCGTGATCGTCGACGCCCTCGAAGACGTCAAGGCGCAAGACATCAAGGTGTTCAACACCAGCCACCTGACCGAACTGTTCGACCGCGTGGTCGTCGCCTCGGGCACTTCCAACCGCCAGACCAAGGCCCTCGCGTCGAACGTGCGCGACAAGGTCAAGGAAGCCGGCGGCGACGTCGTCAGCTCCGAAGGCGAGGACACCGGCGAATGGGTGCTGGTCGACTGCGGCGACGCGGTCGTGCACATCCTGCAACCGGCGCTGCGCCAGTACTACAACCTCGAGGAAATCTGGGGCGACAAGCCCGTGCGGATGAAGCTCGGCGGCGGCAAGGGCAACGGCTTCGCGACGGCGAGCGAAGACGACGAGGAAGAGGAAGAAGCGCCCGCCCGCCCGGCGCGCAAGACGGCCGCCCGCCGCCGCTGAGTCGCGGCGCGTCTCCCCGATGAAGCTTTTCATCCTCGCGGTCGGCCACAAGATGCCGGGCTGGATCGCATCCGGCTTCGACGAATACACGAAGCGGATGCCGCCCGAGCTGCGCATCGAGTTGCGCGAAATCAAGCCTGAACTGCGTTCGGGCGGCCGCAGCGCCGACAGCGTGATGGCGGCCGAGCGGCAGAAGATCGAGGCCGCGCTGCCGAAGGGCGCGCGGCTCGTCGCGCTCGACGAGCGCGGCCGCGACTGGACCACGATGCAGCTCGCGCAGGCGCTGCCCGGCTGGCAGCAGGACGGCCGCGACGTCGCGTTCGTGATCGGCGGCGCCGACGGGCTCGATCCGGAGCTGAAAGCGCGCGCCGACGTGCTGCTGCGCATCTCGAGCATGACGCTGCCGCACGGCATGGTGCGCGTGCTGCTCGCCGAACAGCTTTACCGGGCGTGGAGCATCACGCAGAATCACCCCTACCACCGCGCATGACGTGCCGTCCTCGAGACGCGCGCCGCGCGCGCTCAACGAGATAACGACACCATGCCGTCCAGCACGCCCCCCGCACTTTTCCCGACCCCGCTTTTCCAGACGCTCTACCTCGCTTCGCAAAGCCCGCGCCGCCAGGAGCTGCTGCAGCAGATCGGCGTCCGCTTCGAGCTGCTGCTGCCGCGCCCCGACGAGGACGCCGAGGCGCTCGAAGCCGAACGGCCCGGCGAAACCGCCGACGCTTACGTGCGGCGCGTGACCGTCGCGAAGGCCGAGGCCGCGCGGGCGCGCCTCGTCGCGAGCGGCAAGCCGGCCGCGCCGGTGCTCGTCGCCGACACCACCGTGACGATCGACGGCGCGATCCTCGGCAAGCCGGCCGACGCCGACGATGCGCTCGCGATGCTGACCCGCCTCGCGGGCCGCGAACACGAAGTGCTCACCGCGGTTGCCGTGATCGGCGCCGACGGCGAACTGCTGCAGCCCGCGCTGTCGCGCTCGTCGGTGCGCTTTGCGGCTGCCCCGCGCGACGCCTTCGCGCGCTACGTCGAAACCGGCGAGCCGTTCGGCAAGGCGGGCGCGTATGCGATCCAGGGGCGCGCCGCTGAATTCATCGAGCGAATCGACGGTTCCCATTCGGGTATCATGGGTCTGCCCCTTTTTGAGACTGCCGCGTTGCTGCGCACCGCGCGCCTCGCCTTCTGAATCCCACCATGAACGAAGAAATCCTGATCAACCTCACGCCCCAGGAAACGCGGGTCGCACTCGTCCAGCAAGGCGCGGTGCAGGAGCTTCACGTCGAGCGCACGCTGTCGCGCGGGCGGGTCGGCAACATCTATCTGGGCAAGGTCGTGCGCGTGCTGCCCGGCATGCAGTCGGCGTTCATCGACATCGGCCTCGAGCGCGCGGCGTTCCTGCACGTCGCCGACATCTGGCATCCGCGCCTCGCCGGCGAGCCGCAGTCGGGCGCGCCGCACCAGCCGATCGAGAAGATCGTGTTCGAAGGCCAGACACTGATGGTCCAGGTGATCAAGGATCCGATCGGCACGAAGGGCGCGCGGCTGTCGACGCAAGTCAGCATCGCGGGCCGCACGCTCGTGTATCTGCCACAGGAACCGCACATCGGGATCTCGCAGAAGATCGAGAGCGAGGCCGAGCGCGAGGCCGTGCGCGCGCGCCTGACGGCCGTGATCCCGCCGGACGAGAAAGGCGGCTACATCGTACGCACGATCGCCGAGGATGCGACCTCCGAGGAGCTGGCCGGCGACGTCACGTACCTGCGCAAGACGTGGGCGACGATCGTCGCGCAAGCGCAGCGGCTGCCGGCGACGAGCCTGCTGTACCAGGATCTCGATCTCGCGCAGCGCGTGCTGCGCGATTTCGCGAACGACGACACGACGCGCATCCAGGTCGATTCGCGCGAGACGTACACGCGTCTCGCGGAATTCGCGGGCGAGTTCACGCCAGCCGTGAGCCCGAAGCTGCATCACTACACGGGCGAGCGGCCGCTGTTCGACCTGTACAACATCGAGACGGAGATCCAGCGCGCGCTGTCGCGCCGCGTCGACCTGAAGTCGGGCGGTTACCTGATGATCGACCAGACGGAGGCGATGACGACGATCGACGTGAACACGGGCGGCTACGTCGGCGCGCGCAACTTCGACGACACGATCTTCAAGACCAACCTCGAGGCCGCGCACACGATCGCGCGGCAACTGCGGCTGCGCAACCTCGGCGGCATCATCATCATCGACTTCATCGACATGGAAAACGCCGAGCATCGCGACGCGGTGCTGTCCGAGCTGAAGAAGGCGCTGTCGCGCGACCGCACCCGCGTGACGGTCAACGGCTTCTCGCAACTCGGGCTCGTCGAGATGACGCGCAAGCGCACGCGCGAATCGCTCGCGCACGTGCTGTGCGAACCGTGCCCGACCTGCCAGGGCAAGGGCCAGGTGAAGACGTCGCGCACCGTGTGCTACGACATCCTGCGCGAGATCCTGCGCGAATCGCGGCAGTTCAACCCGCGCGAGTTCCGCGTGATCGCCGCGCAGCAGGTGATCGACCTGTTCCTCGACGAGGAGTCGCAGCATCTGGCGATGCTGATCGATTTCATCGGCAAGCCGGTGTCGCTGCAAGTGGAATCGAACCTGAGCCAGGAGCAGTACGACATCGTGCTGATGTAACCTTTCGCCCATCCGCCGCCAGCATTGCCGGGCGGTGCCCCGATGCGGCGTCCGGGCTGTTCGCGCATGCCGCGCCGGCCCCGCCGCCGCCCTTTCATTGACCCTTTTCGCATTCACCACACACCATGAGCCAAGGCCACAACCGCCGCCAGCGCAAGAAACTCCACATCGGCGAATTCCAGGAACTCGCGTTCAACGCGACCGCGCATTACCGCAACGACATGACCGACCTCGAGCGCGGCCAGTTGATCGATGCGTTCATCGACTTCGTCGAAGCGAACGGGCTGCTGACCGTCGCGTCCGCGGACGAAGGCATCGGCGCGTACGTGATCTCCGGCGCGCCGCGCGGCACGACGACCGACGCCGACCGCGAACGCGTGCGCGGGTGGCTGGCCGCCCGCCCGGAACTGACCGACGTCAAGGTCAGCGAATTCACCGACGCGTGGTATCCGGACGCCTGATTTCGGGGTTTCACGCGGCCTAAGACGGCGCTCGCGCCGTCCCGCCACGACGGCCGGCCACGCTGGCGTCGCTTTTTCGAATGGTCATGATCGCGGCGGGCGTTGCGACGCTGAAGTCGCTGTCCGCGGGCGTCGGCTCGGCTCGCCGAGCCGACGCACCGGCGGCGCCCGCGTCGTTGTCGACGATCCGGCGCCGCGGCCGGACCGCCGACCGGCCTCCGATCCCTTCCTTTTCCCGACGGCCGGCCTGCAACCCGCCATCGAAATCGGACCTGAAAGCAAGACACGTTAAACTCTCACCTCGCGTGGTGCGCCGCCCGCACCCGCCATCCATCGCCAGCCGCGTGCCCTCGGGCCGCCCCCGACCCATGGAGTGAGTGTCAATGAGCGGCGGACTCCCGTTTCCCGCATCCCGCAAGTCGTTGCCGTCGTCGACGGTCTTCCTGATTCTCGCCGCCGCCGCGCTGCTGTCCGGCTGCGGACTGCTGCCGGTCCAGAACCCGCCCGCACCAATCAGCGAGGCGCTCGTCGAGCCGGTCGAGGAGACAGCCGGCGAGCCGCTGACGATGCCGCCCGTGCCCGCGCCGACGCAACCGGAGACGCCGGAAGCGCCGAAGAAGCCGCACCGCGAGGTCGCTCGGCCGAAGCCCGTGCAGCGCCCCGAATCGCCGACCCCGCCGCCGCCTCCGCCCCCGCCGATCGTCGCGACGCGCCCGCTCGACCGTACCCAGATCCATGCGCTGCTCGACAGCGAGGTCGCGCGCCGCAACGGCAAGGTGGTCGGCCGCGCGGTCGACATGGTGGTCGACGCGAGCGGCAAGCCGCGCGAGATGATCGTCAACCTGCAGGGCTTCATGGGCATCGGCGACCGCAAGGTCATCTTCCCGTGGAACGTGTTCCGCTTCACGCCGGGCGGCAAGCAGGAGCCGATCGTGCTCGACGTGCCGTCGGGCGACCTGCCGCCGGCCGCGCGGCCGAAGGCCGTGCCGCTGTCCGGCTCGGCCGCGGCGTCGCCGGCGACGCGCCTGCCGATGCTCGACAGCGACGTCGAGCGCCCGAACGGCACGAAGATCGGCCGGATCGTCGACGTGCTGATCGACCGCGGCGCCCAGCCGCAGGCCGTCGTGCTCGACCTCGGCGGGCTCGTCAATACCGACCGGCGTTCGATCGCCGCGAGCTGGGGCGCGCTGCGCTTCGTCACGCGCGACAAGGCGCTGCGCGCGCAACTCGACCTGAACGACGCGCAGATCAAGGCGTCGCCGCCGTACGCGGCCGACAAACCGATCGTCGCCGTCTTCCCGCCCGTTGCCCCGGCGGCGCCGGCTTCGTCTGCGAGTGCCACCCGATGACGATCAAGCATTCCGTCAGCGTTCGCAGTCTCCGGGCCCTCGACTGGCTCAACTTTTTCGTTGCAAACGTTCAAACCGGGTTCGGTCCGTTCATCGCGTCCTACCTCGCGTCGCACAAGTGGACGCAGGGCGAGATCGGCATGGTGCTGTCGATCGGCACGATCAGCGCGATGGTCAGCCAGGTGCCGGGCGGCGCCGCCGTCGATGCGCTGAAAAACAAGAAAGGCGCGGCCGCGTGGGCGATCGCGGCCATCATCCTGTCCGCGGTGCTGCTCGCGTCGAGCCCGACGATCGTGCCGGTGATCGCCGCCGAGGTGTTCCACGGTTTTGCCAGCTGCATGCTGGTGCCGGCGATGGCGGCGATCTCGTTCTCGCTCGTCGGCCGCGCCGACCTCGGCGACCGGCTCGGCCGCAACGCGCGCTGGGCGTCGATCGGCAGCGCGGTCGCGGCCGGCCTGATGGGGCTGACCGGCGAATACTTCTCCGCGCGCGCGGTGTTCTGGCTGACCGCCGTGCTGGCGCTGCCCGCGCTGTTCGCGCTCGCGATGATCCAGCCGACGCACCAGGTGATTCCGCAGTCGTCGAAGCCTGACGACGTCGACGAAGCCGGCGAGCGCGAAACGCTGCTCGAACTGCTGCGCGATCGCCGGATGCTGATCTTCGCGGCCTGCGTCGTGCTGTTCCATCTGTCGAACGCCGCGATGCTGAACCTCGCGGCCGGCGAAGTCACGGCCGGGATGGGCGAGAACGTGCAGCTCGTGATCGCCGCGTGCATCATCGTGCCGCAGGCGATCGTCGCGATGCTGTCGCCATGGGTCGGCCGCTCCGCGCAGCGCTGGGGGCGCCGGCCGATCCTGCTGCTCGGCTTCTCCGCGCTGCCGGTGCGCGCGCTGCTGTTCGCCGGCGTCAGCAGTCCGTACCTGCTCGTGCCGGTGCAGATGCTCGACGGCATCAGCGCGGCCGTGTTCGGCGTGATGCTGCCGCTGATCGCGGCCGACGTCGCGGGCGGCAAGGGCCGCTACAACCTGTGTATCGGGCTGTTCGGGCTCGCGGCCGGGATCGGCGCGACGCTCAGCACCGCGGTGGCCGGCTACGTCGCCGATCACTTCGGCAACGCGGTCAGCTTCTTCGGGCTCGCGGCCGCCGGCGCGCTCGCGGTGCTGCTGGTGTGGCTCGTGATGCCCGAAACGCGCGTCGGGAACGGCGACGCGACGGCCGACGAACCGGCGGCCGCGTCGCCCGAACAGGCGCATTGACGGCGGCGCACCGCCGCTACCCGCTTCTTGACCGACGCACGATGGATACGATCAGGACACTCAACGAAGCCCGTCAGCAGATCCAGCAGTCGATCTTCGATCTGTTCAAGGGGCTGTCATTCAGCGAGCGGCTCGCGCAAGGCGGACTGATGGCGCTGCAGGCGGTGTGCGGCGCGTGCCTTGCGTATGCGATCGGCCGCGCGATGCATACCGAGCAGGCCGTATGGGCGGCGATCACCGCGATCGCGGTCACGCAGCACAACTACTCGGACACGATGTCGCTGTCGCGCGACCAGTTCATCGGCGCGATGGTCGGCGGCGTACTCGGTTTCGCCGGTGCGGCGCTGGGCGGCGATCGCCTCGTCGCGTACGCGATCACGGTCGCGGTCGTGATCGTCTGCTGCTGGTGCCTGAACATCGGCAGCGCGGCACGGCTCGGTGGCGTGACCGCGACGATCGTGCTGCTGTTCCCGGGCAACGGCCCGCTGTGGGACGTTCCGCTGATCCGGCTCGGCGAAGTGACGCTCGGCACGGTGTGCGCGCTCGGCGTGTGCTGGGTGATGTCGAGAATCGAGCGGCGCTGGTTCCGCCGCGCGGCGGCAAGGTGATGCGGCGCCGGGCGACGCGCCCGGCAGCCGGATGAACGATCGGAACGCTGCGTGACGGTGACGGGTGACGGGCCGGGTGGTTACGGACCGACCCGCAGCACGATGCCCGAGCCGATCTGCACGAGCAGGTAGTCGCCGCCGACGCCGACCCAGTGATAGCCGCGCGGCGGCGCGCTCAGGTGGTAGCCGCGCCAGTCGTCGACCACGTACTGACGATCGCGGAATTCGTCCGGCAGCCGGTCGCCCTTGTGCCAGTCGCGGCGCGGCCCGTCGGCCCAGCGCGGCGGTACGTCGTCGCGATGCATCGCGTGGCCGGGCGGCACGTGTTTCGGACCATGCCCGCGATGCATGCCGGGGCCGCCGCGGTCATCGCGATCGCCGTGGTTGCCGTGATCCTGCGCCATCGCCGCCGTCGCGGCGCAGCCCGCCGCGATCAGTGCGGCCAGCATCATGCCGTGCATCCTCTTCATTGCCCTTCCCTCCGTGGTGTCACGTCGAACAAGAAACGACCAGGACTGCCCGATGAAGATAGCACACGGCATCGCGTGGCCGCATGACCCTGGGTCACGCCGCCTGCTGCTGATACTGGATCCGGTGCAGATGCGCGTAGAGGCCGCCGTGGCGCAGCAGTTCGTCGTGGCTGCCCTCTTCGACGATCTTGCCGGCCTCGAGCACGAGGATGCGGTCCGCGCGCTCGATCGTCGACAGCCGGTGCGCGATCACCAGCGTCGTACGACCTTCCATCAGCCGTTCGAGCGCGGCCTGCACGTGGCGCTCCGACTCGGAATCGAGCGCCGACGTCGCTTCGTCGAGGATCAGGATCGGCGCGTCCTTGTAGATCGCGCGCGCAATCGCGAGCCGCTGTCGCTGGCCGCCGGACAGCCGCATCCCGTTGCCGCCGACCAGCGTGTCGAGCCCGTCGGGCATCGCGGCGACCGCGTCGGCGAGGTTCGCGGCCTCGAGCGCGGCCTGCACGCGCGCCCGGTCGGGCGTCTGCCCGTAGGCGACGTTCGCGGCGATCGTGTCGTTGAACAGCACGACGTCCTGGCTGACCATCGCCATCTGGCTGCGCAGTGCGTGGAGGTCGTAGTCGGATACCGACACGCCGTCGACCAGGATCGTGCCGTCCGTCGGGTCGAAGAAGCGCGGCAGCAGGTTCACGAGCGTCGTCTTGCCGCTGCCGGACGGGCCGGCCAGCGCGATCATTTCGCCCGGCGCGACCTTGAACGAGATGCGGTCGAGCGTCGGCCGCTCGGCCGCGCCGTAGTCGAACGACACGGCGCGGAACTCGATCTCGCCGCGCGCCTGCGACAGCGGCCGCCCGCCGCCCTGCGGCTCGGCCGGCTCGTCGATCAGCCCGAAGATCAGCTCGGCGGCCGTCATCCCCCGCTGCAGCGGCTGGTTGACGTCGATCAGGTGCTTGAGCGGCGAGATCACGAGCAGCATCGACGTGACGAACGCGACGAACCCGCCGACCGTCGTCTGGTCGTTCGACGACTGCACGACCGCGATCGTGATCACGACCGCGAGCGCGATCGACGCGAGAAACTGCGTGAGCGGCTGCGCGAGGCCGCCCGAGATCGTCATGCGCATCGCGTAGCCGCGCAGGCGCTTGCTCATCGTCGTGAAGCGGTCCATCTCGTACGCTTCGCCGTTGTGCACCTTGACGACCTTGTAGCCGCCGACCGTCTCCTCGACGATGTACGACAGTTCGTTGGTGAGCGTCTGGTGTTCGCGGTTCAGGCGACGCAGCCGGCGATTGATCTTGCTGACGAGCCAGCCGATGCCCGGCAGGATCACCGCGACGATCAGCGTGAGCCGCCAGTTCAGGTAGAACAGGTAGCCGAGCAGGAAGATCACCGTCAGCGAATCGCGCACGAGCGTGACCATCACGCCCGTCAGCACCGACAGGATCTGGTTGACCTCGAACACGATCGCGTTGATCACGGTGCTCGCGGTTTCGCGCTGGAAGAACGACGCGCCGGTATGGATCATCCGCTGGAACATCTCGAGCCGCAGTTGCAGCAGGATGCGGTTCGATACGTAGTTGAGCAGGTAGTTGGACGTGTATTGCGACACGCCGCGCACGAGCGCGAGGCCGATCACCGCGATCGGCACGTACCATTTCGCGCGGTCGCTGCCGTGCGCGCCGAAGCCGTGGTCGAGCAGCGGCTTGAGCAGCGCCGGAATCCCGGCCTCGGTAGCCGCGACGACGCCCATCGTCATCACGGCGAGCACCACGATGCCGATGAGCGGCCGGATGTACGGCCACAGGCGTTTGAGAACCGTGATCGGCGACGTACCGGTGCCGTCCATCGGTTTGCGAAGAGTGTTCTGGGTTTCCAAGGCAATCCTTCTTGAGCCGCGACGCGGCGCCCGGAGCGTGGCTGCCCGGGATTCGCCCCGTCCGGCGGGTGCCGAAAAAGGCCCAACATTATAGCCGTACCGCCCCCGCCGGCACGGCCGTGGCCGCAGCGGCCGCCGGCCGGCGCGCGGGTATACTGCCGCTCACCGTTTTCTCCGCCTTTTCGACGATTTCATGGCAGAACCCACCCTCGGCGTCGCCCTCATCGCCCTCAACGCATCCGCGCGGCTCGCGCAGTGCCTCGATGCGCTGTCGTTCGCCGACGACGTCGTCGTGATCGACGGCGGCAGCACCGACGATACCGTCGCGATCGCGCAAGCGCACGGCGCGCGCGTGATCGTCGAGCGCGACTGGCCGGGCTTCGGCCCGCAGAAGAATCGTGCGGTCGACGCGCTCGACACCGACTGGATCCTGTCGCTCGATACCGACGAAATCGTCACGCCGGAACTCGCGCGGTCGATCCGCGACGCAATCCGCGCCCCGGCCGCGCAGGTCTATGCGCTCGACCGGCTGTCCAGCTTCTGCGGCCAGTGGATCCATCACAGCGGCTGGTATCCGGACTGGGTGCCGCGGCTGTTCCGGCGCGGCGCCGCGCGGTTCTCGGACGATCTCGTGCACGAGCGCCTCGTATTCGATACCGCCGCACAGCGCCTGGCCGGCAAGCTGATGCACTACTCGTACGAGGATTTCGAAACGGTCGTGCGCAAGCTCGACGCGTATTCGACGGCCGGCGCGCGCCAGCGCCGCGCGGCTGGCCAGCGCGGCGGCTTCGGCAAGGCGCTCGGCCGCGGCGCGTGGGCGTTCGTGCGCACCTACGTGCTGCGCCGCGGCTTCCTCGATGGCCGCGCCGGTTTCATGATCGCCGTGTTCAACGCGGAAACCGTGTACTACCGCTTCCTGAAACTCGGCCACGAACGGGCCCGCTGAGCGCCCGCCTGGCATGCAGCCGGCCCGGCGTTACAATGCCGGCCTGCCCGCGCCGCGCGTGCCCGTCCGACCGGCGGCGCCACGCGCCGCCCGCCACGACGACTACCGAATCCGACCGCCATGTTCTCCATCATCATTCCGACCTGGAACAACCTGCCGTACCTCAAGCTCGTCGTCGACAGCCTGCGTCGCCACTCCGCGTACGACCATCAGATCATCGTGCACGTGAACGACGGCTCGGACGGCACGCTCGACTGGGTGCGCAGCGAAGGGATCGAGCACACCGCGTCGCCGACCAACATCGGCATCTGCCATGCGGTCAACCTGGCCGCCGCGCGCGCCACGCGCGACTACGTCGTCTACATGAACGACGACATGTTCTGCTGCCCGGGCTGGGATACGGCGCTCGTGCGCCGCATCGAACGGATGCCGACCGACCTGTTCATGCTGTCGGGCACGATGATCGAGCCGGTCGACACGCGCAACCCGTGCGTCGTCGTCAGCAATTTCGGCCGCGACGCCGAACAGTTCGACGCGGCCGCCCTGATCGCCGCGTCGCCGAAGCTCGCGCGCGCGGACTGGCTCGGCTCGACGTGGCCGCCGACGCTCGTGCACCGCGACTGGTGGAACCGCATCGGCGGCTACAGCAGCGAGTTGTCGCCGGGCATGAGCAGCGACAACGACTTCTCGATGAAATTCTGGGATGCCGGCTGCCGGATCTTCATCGGCGTCGGCGACAGCCTCGTGTACCACTTCCAGCAAAAGAGCACCGGCAAGATCGTCAAGAACGACGGCCGTCGCCAGTTCCTGAACAAATGGGGCATGACCCAGGCGACGTTCGACCGCTACTACCTGCATCGCGGCGAGCCGGTCGGCACGCAGATCGCGCTCGATACGCCGGTCGTGGAAGGTCGCCTCAAGCGCGCGCTGTTGCGCTCGCGAATCAAGCGCGCGTTCAGCTGATCGGACCCCGAAAACCGCGCAGAAACCTGTCGTGCTTCGCGTATACTGCGCCGTTCGTCCCGGATCGCTCGCCGGGATACGCGGCGCGGGGCGCGATGTCCGCGAGCCGCATTCGTCCATACGACAGGTTCCAATGCTTTCGTTTTCCACTCCCGCCACGCGGCGCCTGACCGCCGCCCGTGCATTCGCCGTCGCCGCGCTGTGCATGGTGCCCGTCTCGACCGCGCTGACCAACGTGTTCTGCGGGCTGTTCGCCGCCGCGCTCGTGATCTCCCCCGAATTCTGGCGTGACCTGCGCTCGTTCGTCACCGATCCGGCTTCGCTCGCGGCGTTGCTGATCCTGGCCGCGCTGGCCGCGAGCGTCGCCTATACGGTCGCGCCGCACAACAAGGCGTGGAACTGGGTCGCGAAGTACGACAAGCTGCTGCTGCTGCCGTTCGCCGTGCTCGCGTTCCGTCATTCGAACTGGGCGCCGATCGTGCGGCGCTGCTGGTTCGGCACGCTGTGCGTGGTCCTGCTGCTGTCGACGACCAACTATCTCGGGTTGACCACGATCGGGCCGGCGTATGCGACCCAGTTGCCGCTTTCGCGCGCGTGGGTGTTCAAGAACCACATCGCCGCCGGCATGTTCGGCGCACTGCTCTTCTACCAGGCGGCCGATCTCGCGCTGGCGGCCCGCACGACGCTGTCGCGCGCCGCCTATGCGTTCGTCGCGGCATTGGCGCTCGTCAACGTGTTCGTGATGCTGCAGGGGCGCACCGGGCAGGTCATCGCGCTGTTGCTGATCCTCGTCGTCGCGGTGCGTTTCGTGCTGTTGCTGCGCCGGCAGTCCGCGCTGCGCGCGGGGCTCGCCGCCGGCGTGCTCGTATTGGCGGGCGTCGCGCTCGTGGTCGCTGCATGCACGGTTCACAACGGCCGTCTGACGAAGGTCGTGACGGAAGTGCAGCAATATCGGCAGAGCGATGCAGCCACGTCGACCGGGCTGCGCCTCGAGTGGTACAAGAAGGGGCTCGAGCTGTATCGCCAGCGCCCGGTGATCGGCTACGGCGCGGGCGGCCTCGAATCCGAATTCGAGAAGCTCACGGCCGGCAAGACGGCCGCCGAAGGCCAGCTCACGTCGAATCCGCACAACGAATATCTGCTGATGGCCGTGCAGCTCGGCACGCTCGGCCTGCTGCTGTTCGTCAACCTGATCGTGCAGATCGCGCGCGGCAGCCGTGCGCTCGATCCGCGCTCGCGGCACCTGCTGCTCGCGTGGCTCGCGATCTTCGCGATCGGCAGTCTCGCGAATTCGCTGCTGCTGGATTTCGCCGAAGGGCACCTGATCGTGCTGCTGGCCGGCATTCTGCTCGGCTGCGGCGAACGCAGCGAAGCGCTGCCGCGCGAAACGTCGGCGATCCGACGCAGCGTGTAACGCACGCCGGCATACGTTCCGCTGCCCTGCCGACCAGCGCCGGCGGCAGCGGATATCCGCCATCGATGCGGCCGAGCCGCGTGGCGCTTCGCGAAACAACCCGTCCGCGAACGAAAAAAGGCACGCCTCAGTCGGTTCCGGTGCGGCGCAGCCGTGACGTGTCGACGACGATGTCGGCCGGGCCCGGCGGAGTCAGCCCGAGCATCTCGGCCGCCGCGGCCTTCACGCGCTGCGCGCCAAGATGGGCGAGGCAGTCGCTGCGGCTGTCGACATGACGCTCGCAGCCTTCGTGCCGGCACGGCACGCAATCCCCGTCCCCCTGCAACAGCCACACGTTCCCATGCCGGCCGGAGCCGCGCAGCGCCCACGGATTCTCGGTCGCCGGCCAGTGCTGCGGCCACGGCCCCCAGCGCACGGGGTCGGACGGCCCGAACAGTGCGATCGTGTCGGTGCCCGTCGCGGCGGCGACGTGGGTCGCGCCGGTGTCGGGGCCGATGAAGAGCCGCGCGCGCCGCACGAGTTCCGCGCTCTCGCCGAACGTCAGGCGGCCGACCAGGTTCAGCACGTCACCGCCCGCCTCGGTCGCGACCTGCTCCGCATATTCGCGCTCGCGGTCGGCCGGGCCGCCCGACAACGCCACCGCGAAGCCCTGCTCGCGCAGCCAGCCGATCATTTCGACCCAACCGTCGAGCCGCCATTGCTTGTAACGGAACATCGGATACGGATGCAGCACGACCAGTGGCTTGCCGGCGCGGATCGCCGGCGACTCGGCGAGGCACGCGTCGAAACGCGCGCGCCGCGCGGGATCGTCGCCGATGCCGGGCGCGACGACCTCGGACACCGGCTCGATGCCGATCACCGGCGCGAGCGCCAGCGTACTGACGACCGTATGCGCGGATTCGTGGTGATTGATCGCGATTCCGTGCAGCATCATCCGCGTGAGCCACGTGACGCGATCCGGATCGACGAGACCGACCCGCTTGCGGCCGGCGAACCAGCTATAGAAACGCGGCCGGTCGGAACTCAGCGCCGCGCACGCGAGATCGTAGCGACGCCATATCGACAGTGCGTCGCGCAGCCGCTCGCCCAATCCCGCGCGCTGCGCGACGACGATCACGCGCCGCACGTCCGGATTGTGCTCGAGCACGCCCTCGGTGCCGCGAAACACCAGCATGTCGATCTGCGCGTCCGGCCAGCGGGCCTTCAGCGACCGTACGAGCGGTGTCGTCAACAGTACGTCGCCGATACGGCGAGGCGCGGCGACGAGGATGGTTCTGGGCGGACGGGCGGAAGAAAACAGGGCCACGGTAATCGTCTGGCTGGCTGAACAAGGCTGGCAATGTACAGGATTTTGCAGCAGCCGGCGCGGCGCCGCACACCGGTCGTGCGGGCGGCCGCGATACGGCCCTGCGCAGCCGGGCATGGCAGTATGTGCGGCTGGTACGGACCGCCGGGCGCTACGAAGCGATCGTCACGGTCGCAGGCGCCGCCGCGGCCGGCCGCGCGCGCGCCGTGCCGGCCGGCGCTTCGTCGCGGTGGCTCGCCTGCGGCAGCAGGTGGCGCACCGCGCGCTCGACCGCATCGACGCCGATCGCATCGACGGTCGGGCCCGCGCGCAGGACCACGTGCGGCACACCGAGCGGATGCCAGCGCAGGTATTTCTCGGGACGGTCCTCGAACAGGGCAGCCACCGGTACGCCGAGCGCCGACGCAAGGTGGACGGGCGCGCTGTCGGCCGAGACGATCGCATCGAGCAGGCTCGCGGCCGCCACCAGCTCGGCGACCGACGCCGGCGCGACATGCCGTGCATTCACGTCGCGCCACAGGTCGCCTTCGGCAGCATGGCCGATGGCCGGATCGCGAAACACGATGACATCCGCGACGGTTGCGAGCCGCTCGCCGAGGTCGCGCCAGCGCTCGGCGGGCCAGCGGCGCTCGACCGCCTTGTTCGACACGAACAGCCCGACGCGCGGCTTCGTGCGCGCGCCGAGCAGGCGATGCCACACTTCCTGCAGCGCGCGGTCGGGATGAACCGACAGCTCGAGACGGTCGAGATCGGCGCAGCCGAGTTCGGGCACCAGGCGAAAACCCGACAACGCCTCGTGGCACATCGGCCGCTGCGCGACATGCTCGGGCTTGCGATCGTCGAATTCGGTCTCGGCATCGTGCCAGCGGCAATCCTTCGCGCGAAGCTGGCGCGCGAACTGCATGCTGCTGCGGTGCATGCCGCCGTTCGGCACGATCACGAGGTCGAACCGCAAGCGGCGCAGACGGCGCACGAGGCGCAGCCGGTCGAAGAATGCGCGCATCCGTCCGGGACGGTCGTTGCGCTCGCACTGGCGGCTGTACACGTAGGTGTGGATGGCGTGCACGTCCGGGTTGCCGGCCAGCGCGGCCGCGTTGTAGCGGTTCGCGACCACATGCAGCTCCGCGCCCGGCCAGCGCGCCTTCAGCGCGCGGAGAAACGCCGTCGTGCACAGCATGTCGCCCAGAAAATCAATCCGGATCACGAGGATCCGCTGCATCGGGTTCCCATTGGCCATGGTCTTGTGGTGGTGACAATCAGTTTTTATCGTCGCGACGAGCCCTGCCCCGGCATCCTGCCCAGAGCGGCCCTGTCGCGCACTGCCGCACGGCGCGTGAATTCGCCCCCGTTTGCGCGCATGCTGCCGGCTTCGCCGCCGCGCAAACCTGCGCAAGCGCCGAGTTCATCCGGTCAGCGCGGGATTGTATAGCGTCCGGATGGGCAGCCCAAGACCCGCCTGCCCGCGCTCGTCAAAACGGCCCGCCGCACCGCACGATGGCGATGCGACGGGCCGTGCATAGGCGACAGCCGTCGAAGTGGAACGCGATCAGTACGTGATTTCGACGACGCTGCCGTCGAACGCCGCTCGCAACTCCGCCAGCAGCACGTCGCTCGGCTTCACGCGCCATGCGTCGCCCAGACGCATTTCGCCTTGCGCGCGCGCATTGCTGTAGTGAATCTGCACCGCCAGCCCGTTCGGCAGCGGCGCCTGCGGGCGGCGACCGCCATCGCGTCCGCCACCGCGCGGCGCGGGCGCTTCGACCGCGTTCGCGGCAGCCGGCTCGTCCTTCGCCACATGCGGCTCGAGCACGCGGCGCAGCGCAAGCGCGTCGGCGTTGCCGTTCATCGTCAGCCGCACGGCCTGCGCATAGCGGCTGCGCGCGCGTTCGAGATCCATCACGGTATCGGCCGTGAAGCGAATGCCGCCGGTGAACGCGTCGTTGCGCGCCTGCCCCTGCACGATCAGCAGCTCGTCTTCCTTGAACAGCGCCTTATTCGCCTCGAACTGTTCGTTGAAGATCGTGATCTCGCATTGGCCCGAGCCGTCGTCGAGCAGCGCGATCAGCATCTTGCCGCGCTGCGTCATCTGCGTGCGCAGCGACGCGATGATGCCGGCGACGAGCTTGTCACGCCCTTCCTTCAGGTCGCCGACCTTCTGCCGCACGAAGCGGCGCACTTCGTCGCGATACGCGTCGAACAGGTGGCCGGACAGGTAGAACCCGAGCGCGCCCTTTTCTTCCTGCAGACGGCGCTTGTCGTCCCACGCGGGTTCGTCGACGAGCGCGTGCGCATGCGGCGACTCGGCGCCCATGTCGAACAGGCCGGCCTGCATCGCGTTCGCCTCGGCCTGGTCGGCCGCTTCCATCGCGAGCGGCACCGACGCGATCAATTGCGCTCGGTTCGGGTTCAGCGAATCGAACGCGCCGGCGCGGATCAGCGCCTCGACCGTGCGGCGGTTGACGACGCGCCGGTCGATCCGTTCGCAGAAGTCGAACAGGTCGGTAAACGCCTTTTCCTCGCGGGCCCGCAGGATTTCCTCGATCGCGTTCTGGCCGCTGCCCTTCACCGCGCCGAGGCCGTAGCGGATCGTGCGCGAACGCTTGCCGTCGGCTTCCGCGACCGGCTCGAACCGGTAATGCGATGCGTTGATGTCCGGCGGCAGCACGACGAGGTTGTTCAACACGCAATCGTCGAACAGGATCTTCACCTTGTCGGTGTCGTCCATCGCGAGCGTCATGTTGGCCGCCATGAATTCGGCCGGATGGTGCGCCTTCAGCCACGCGGTGTAATACGCGAGCAGCGCATACGCGGCCGCGTGCGACTTGTTGAAGCCGTAGCCCGCGAACTTCTCCATCAAGTCGAAGATCTCGTCGGACTTCTCGCGCGTGAGGCCGTTCTTCGCCGCACCCTCGGCGAAGATCTCGCGATGCTTGGCCATCTCCTCGGGCTTCTTCTTGCCCATCGCGCGACGCAGCAAGTCGGCGCCGCCGAGCGAGTAGCCGCCGATGATCTGCGCCATCTGCATCACCTGCTCCTGATAGACCATGATGCCGTAGGTCTCTTTCAGGACGGGTTCGACGCGCGGATCCGGATAGTCGACCTTCTCGCGCCCGTGCTTCCGTGCGCAGAAGCTCGGGATCAGGTCCATCGGGCCCGGACGGTACAACGACACGAGCGCGATGATGTCCTCGAAGCGGTCGGGCTGCGCATCCTTCAGCATACCCTGCATCCCGCGGCTTTCCAGCTGGAACACCGCGACCGTGTTGGCCTTCTTCAGGATCTGGAACGAGGCCGGATCGTCGAGCGGCACCTGCGCGAGCGACCAGTCGGCCTTCGACGGATCGAGGCGGCGGATGTAGCGCTCGGCCCAGTCGAGGATCGTCAGCGTCGTGAGCCCCAGAAAGTCGAACTTCACGAGGCCGACGGCTTCGACGTCGTCCTTGTCGTACTGGCTGACCACGCCGCCGTCGTCGCCCTGCGTGTACAGCGGGCAGAAATCGGTCAGCTTGCCGGGCGCGATCAGCACGCCGCCCGCGTGCATCCCGACGTTACGCGTAAGGCCCTCGACGCGCTGCGCGAGATCGAGCAACTGATGGACTTCGTCCTCGTGGTCGTAGCGCTCCTGCAGTTGCGGCTCTTCCTTCATCGCGTCGGCAATCGTCACGTGCTTGCCGGGCTTGAACGGAATCAGCTTCGCGACACCGTCGGTGAACATGTAGCCGAGGTCGAGCACGCGGCCGATGTCGCGCACGGCCGCCTTCGCGGCCATCGTGCCGAACGTGGCGATCTGCGACACGGCGTCCGCGCCGTATTTCTCCTTCACGTACTGGATCACGCGATCGCGGCCGTGCTGGCAGAAGTCGATGTCGAAGTCGGGCATCGACACGCGCTCGGGGTTCAGGAAGCGCTCGAACAGCAGGTTGTAGCGCAGCGGATCGAGGTCGGTGATGCCGAGCGCGTACGCGACCAGCGAGCCGGCGCCCGAGCCGCGGCCCGGCCCGACCGGCACGCCGTTGTTCTTCGCCCAGTTGATGAAGTCCGCAACGATCAGGAAGTAGCCGGGGAAGCCCATCTTCGTGATGGTCCCGCACTCGAATTCGAGGCGCTTGTAGTACGTGTCGCGCTGCGCGTCGCGCTCGGCTTCGACCGGATACAACTGCGCGAGGCGGGTCTCGAGCCCTTCCTTCGACAGCTGGACCAGGTAGTCGTCGAGCGACATGCCGTCCGGCGTCGGGAACAGCGGCAGTTTCGGCTTGCCGAGCTCGAGCTTCAGGTTGCAGCGCTTCGCGATCTCGACCGTGTTCGCGATCGCCGACGGCAGGTCGGCGAACAGCGCGACCATGTCGTCCTGCGTGCGGAAATACTGGTCGGTCGTGAAACGCTTCTGCCGCCGCGGGTTCGCGAGGATGTCGCCTTCCGAGATGCACACGCGCGCCTCGTGCGCGGTGAAATCGTCGTCGGTCATGAACTGCGTCGGGTGCGTCGCGACGACCGGCAGCTTCAGCGACGCGGCGAGCGTCGCGGCCTGCTGGATGTACGCCTCGGCGCCCGGCTGGCCGTAACGCTGCAGCTCGATGTAGAAAGCGCCCGGGAATACGCTCGCCCAGCGCGCGGCGTGACGGCGCGCGGCTTCTTCGTTGCCGGCGGCCAGCGCGAGCCCGATATCGCCCTGCTGCGCGCCCGACAGCGCGAGCAGCCCCTGCGCGAGCTCGCCGTCGAGCCAGCTCGCGTCGAGTTCCGCGCGGCCGCGGTACTGGTTCGTGAGCCACGCCTTCGACAGCAGCTCGCAGAGATTCAGGTAACCGACCTTGTCCTTGACCAGCAGCAGCAGCCGCGACGGCTTGTCGCGGTCGTCCGGATTGGCGATCCAGACGTCGCAACCGGCGATCGGCTTGATGCCCTTGCCGCGGGCTTCCTGGTAGAAACGGACGAGGCCGAATGCATTGCCGAGATCGGTGAGGGCGAGCGCGCCCTGGCCGTCCGCGGCCGCCGCCTTGACGATGTCGTCAATGCGCACGATGCCGTCGGCAATCGAGAATTCGGAGTGAACGCGAAGATGGACGAAGCGAGGATCTGACATGGGCGCTATTGTAGCCGCCCCGCCGCGCGGGCTGCCCAAAAAATGCCCGCGTTGGCCGTTCGGCCGATGCACGCGGCGACGCGTCGCGCGGCTGGCCGTTCGGCCAGATACCGATGCCGGCGTCGTTTGCGGGATAATACGGTTTTTCGAATCAACGCCCCGGCTTCGCACCCTTTTTTGCGGGCCGCGTGCGGCCGTTTTCCCGTCGGACCATCATGACCATCGTCAACCTCGCCGCCTACCACTTCGTATCGCTCGACGCGAACGAGCAATGGCGCCCGCTCGTCACCGCGCGCTGCAACGAACTGGGCCTGCGCGGCACGATCCTGCTCGCGCCGGAAGGCATCAACCTGTTCATCGCCGGCACGCGCGAAGCCACCGACGCATTCATCGCATACATCCGCCACGATCCGCTGTTCGAAGGCAAGTTCGCGACGCTGCAGTTCAAGGAAAGCCTGTCCGACTCGCAGCCGTTTCGCCGCATGCTCGTGCGCCTGAAGCGCGAGATCATCACGATGAAGAAGCCCGCGATCAAGCCGGAACTCGGCCGCGCGCCGTTCGTCGACGCGCGCACGCTCAAGGCGTGGCTCGACCGCGGCCACGACGATGCGGGCCGCCCGGTCGTGATGCTCGACACGCGCAACGCGTTCGAAGTCGACGTCGGCACGTTCGACAACGCGCTCGACTACCGGATCGACAAGTTCAGCGAATTCCCGGAAGTGATCGACGCGAACCGCGCCGACCTCGAAGGCAAGACGGTCGTGTCGTTCTGCACCGGCGGCATCCGCTGCGAGAAGGCCGCGATCCACATGAAGGAAATCGGCATCGAGAACGTGTACCAGCTCGAAGGCGGGATCCTGAAGTACTTCGAGGAAGTCGGCGGCGCGCACTATCACGGCGACTGCTTCGTGTTCGACTACCGCACCGCGCTGAATCCGCAGCTCCAGCCCACCGCGAACGTCACGTGCTTCGCGTGCCGCGCAGTCGTCACGCCGCAAGCGCAACAGTCGCCGAGCTACGTGCCCGGCAAGTCGTGCCCGGCCTGCGTGCAGGCAGCCAGCGCCGCGTAACGGCTCGCCTCGCCACGTCTCGTCGCGCCCCGCCGATGAATCACGGCTATCGCGGCCGCTTCGCGCCGTCGCCCACCGGCCCGCTGCACTTCGGCTCGCTGGTCGGCGCGCTCGCGAGCTGGCTCGACGCGCGCGCGCACGGCGGCACGTGGCTCGTGCGCATCGAGGATCTCGACGGCCCGCGCACGGTGCCCGGCGCGGCGGACGACATCCTCGCGACCCTCGCCCATTTCGGCATGACGCCCGACGCGCAGCCCGTCTGGCAGAGCACGCGCGATGCGGCCTACACGGCCGCGCTCGAGCGGCTCGTCGCGGCGGGGCTTGTCTATCCGTGCGGCTGCACGCGCAAGGAAATCGCCGATTCGCTGCGCGCGGCCCACGAACGCCACACGACGCTCGCCTATCCGGGCACCTGCCGCACCGGCCTGCACGGCAAGCCCGCGCGCGCATGGCGGCTGCGCGTGCCGGACGGCAGCGACGCGCTCGTCACGTTCGACGATCGCTGGCAGCACACGCAAGCGCAGAACCTCGCGACCGAAGTCGGCGATTTCGTGCTCAAACGCGCGGACGGCCAATGGGCGTATCAACTCGCGGTCGTCGTCGACGATGCCGATGCCGGCATCACGCATGTCGTGCGCGGCGCCGACCTGCTCGATTCGACTGCGCGCCAGATCTACCTGCAGCGCTGCCTCGGCGTGCCGACTCCCGCGTATCTGCACGTGCCCGTCGTGGTCGATGCGAACGGCGAAAAGCTCAGCAAGCAAACGGGCGCGACGGCGCTCGAACGCAACGATCCGCTTCCGGCGCTGCGGGCCGCGGCCGCGCATCTCGGTTTGGCGGACGATGGCGATCTACCGGGCAATACGATGGCGTCCTTCTACGCGGCCGCGACCGATGCGTGGGCGCGTCGCTTCGGCCCGCGCGCGGGTTGAGTCGCCTGCGGGACACCGGCGCGTGCCCGACTACGCTCGTGCGTCCGTCGGCCGCTAATCCGATCGCGTGACGACGTGACGGAAGCATGACCGTCACGCCTGGCGACGACACGGCATCAAAAGATCCGCCCCGCGCGGCAAGCAATAGCCCCGCCTCGCACGCCACCCCGCCCCGATCGCGTCACCCAATGAAAAACGGGCACATGTTCGTCGCATGTGCCCGCTCGCCGGCAGCGCTCACGCGCCGCCCCCGCCGCTCCGCCCGGCTTACGCCGACGGCTTGCGCGGCATCCCGAACCCGCCGAGCAGCGCGGCGACCTGCCGCTTCGGCCCTTTCTTCTCGGGCTGCTGCGCGGGCTGCGCGTCGTCGGGCTGCTTCGCCGACGCCTGCGGCTCGTACGGCTTCAGGAAGAAGTCGTCGACCGGCGCTTCGTGGCGGCGATGATGGCCGCCGCGCTCGGCGCTGCCCGACCGGCGAGCCGATGCGCCGCGATGCTCGTCGCGATCGCGCCGGCCGCCCCGCTCGCCACCGCGCTCGCTGTTGCGTTCACCACCGCGCTCGCCGCCACGTTCGTCATGACGATGGCGCGCCGGCTTGTCGAGCTTGAGCGTCTGCACTTCGAGCGGACGCTTGATCAGCTTCTCGATGTCGGCGAGCTGCTTGCGCTCGTTCGGGCTGCACAGCGACAGCGCGTCGCCCGTCGCGCCCGCGCGGCCGGTACGGCCGATCCGGTGCACGTAGTCTTCCGCGCTGAACGGCAGGTCGAAGTTGATCACGGCCGGCAGCTCGGCGATGTCGAGGCCGCGCGCGGCCACGTCGGTCGCGACCAGCGCCTCGATCTCGCCGCGCTTGAACGCGTCCAGCGCCTGCATCCGCTCGATCTGCGTCTTGTCGCCGTGAATCGCCGACGCGACCACGCCGTCGCGCTCGAGATTGCGTGCGAGGCGGCTCGCGCCGATCTTGCTGTTGCAGAACACGATCACCTGCTTGAGGCCGCGATCGCGCAGCAACTGCACGACGGCCGCCTGCTTGTCGCCTTCGGCGACGTCGTAGACGATCTGCGTGACGTTCGCGTTCGTCGAGTTGCTGCGCGCGACCTCGATCGTCTGCGGATTGCGCAGGTAGGTCGACGCGAGCTTCTTGATTTCGCCCGAGAAGGTGGCCGAGAACAGCAGCGTCTGACGCTCCTTCGGCAGCAGGTTCAGGATGCGCTGCAGATCGGGCAGGAAGCCCATGTCGAGCATCCGGTCGGCTTCGTCGAGCACGAGGATCTGCACCTGGCCGAGGTTCGCCGTCTTCTGCTGCACGTGATCGAGCAGGCGGCCCGGCGTCGCGATCAGGATCTCGACGCCACGACGCAGTTCGGCCGATTGCGGGTTCATGTCGACGCCGCCGAACACCACCGCGCTGCGCAGCGGCGTGTGCTTCGCATACGCGTGCACGTTCGCGGCGACCTGGTCGGCGAGTTCGCGGGTCGGCGTGAGGATCAGCGCACGCACGGGGTGGCGCGCCGGCGACGCGCTCGTATTGGCCTGCGGCAGCAGGCGCTGGATGATCGGCAGCGAGAAGCTCGCGGTCTTGCCGGTGCCCGTTTGCGCGGCGCCCATGACGTCGCGGCCGGCGAGCACGACCGGAATGGCCTGCGCCTGGATCGGCGTCGGCGTCGTATAACCCTGCTCCGCAATGGCTTTCAGGATATCGGCGGCAAGGCCGAATTGATCGAAGGTTGCGTCGACGGGCTTGGCGACAGAATCGGACATGGTGGCGTTTCGCTCAAAAGGCGCGGCGGGGACATCGTGCGTCAGGCCGGCCGGGCCTGCGCTCATCACAATTCGGAAATAGACGGAGCCGCGGCGCGCCGCGCGGCGCCGCTCTGGCGCTTGGCACCGGTTCAATGCGAACGCTGGACGCCAGGCCGTGCGGACTCCGTTCGGCGCGAATGCCGGCGGAAAGGGCCGTATTGTAGCACCGTGCGGGAATCTGTCCGCGACAACGCCGCGAACGGCCGCGGCGGCCGTTCGCGCGGCGGGACTGCCCCAGCCCGTGCGGGCGAGCGGTCGCCCGCTCGGGCTATCCGTATCGGGCAGTAAACAAGAATGGGGGTTCGATGCCGAAGCCTCGTACCAGTCGGTCCGCCGCCCATCCGCGTACCGGGCCTTCAGCCTGACAGCCGTCACGACGCGCGAATACGCGAATGCGTGCCGCGACCGCGCCCGCCGCTCAGCCCTGCTTCTTTTTCTTCTCGACCTGCACGCAGTCGCCCAGCAGCGGCGGCGACTTCGGGTCGGCGATCTCGTCGCGCAGCGTCGCTTCCTTGCCCTTCGTCCACCACGTATAGCGGCCGGCCTGGTAGCGCGCGCCCGACGCCGACACCGTGTCGACGAACAGCAACCGCTTGCCGTCGACCGGCACGAGCGCGAAGCTCTGGCCGTTGCCCGCGAGCCAGTACGACACGCGCACCGGCTGCTTCTGGTTCGCGCACTGGTAGACGACCTGCTGGCGCGTGTCGGCGTCGATCTCTTCGATGGTCAATCGCGCGGCATGCGCGACGGAAACGGCACTGCCGGCAAGCGCAAGCGCGGCGAGAGTGTAGCGAATCATGCAGGTCCTCTCACGAGACGGTGGAAACGCGCCATCGCGGCGCGCGGGGTGATTGTCCATACGGTTGACGGGAAGGCACGTCGGCGGCCGAAATCAGGGATCGATCACATCCGCGCACGCATCGGTCGGCGCCGCGGCGACATGGCCGACGAGCGGCACGATCTTGAGGCCCGCCGACGCCACGCGGCACGGCGCGGCCGCCAGGCCGCAGCCGGCGAGACTCGCGACAAGCGCCAGCGCGGCGCCCAGCTTTCCGATACGCAACCACCTCGACGCCATCGTCCGCTCCTCGTTCCGTCAGCGCGCCGACACGGGCCGCACGGCCGCGGCAGCGCGCTTCGCGCGTTCGCGGGCTTCGTCGACGGTCGCGCCGGTCGCCAGCGCGACACCCATGCGCCGCTTCGCGAAACTTTCCGGCTTGCCGAACAGGCGCAGGTCCGCGCCCGGCACCGCGAGCGCGTCGCGCACGCCTTCGAACGCGATCCCGCGCTCGTCGAGCCCGCCGTAGATCACCGCCGACGCAGCCGGCGTGCCGAGCGCCGGATCGACCGGCAGCCCGAGAATCGCCCGCGCGTGCAGCTCGAATTCCGACTGGCGCTGCGATGCCAGCGTGACGAGGCCCGTATCGTGCGGCCGCGGGCTCACCTCGGAGAACCAGACGTCGTCGCCGCGCACGAACAGCTCGACGCCGAACAGCCCGCGCCCGCCGAGCGCCTCGGTCACCTTGTGCGCGATCTCGCGCGACTTCTCGAGCGCCGCCGCGCTCATCGGCTGCGGCTGCCACGATTCGACATAGTCGCCCGCCACCTGGACGTGGCCGACCGGCTCGCAGAAATAGGTACGCGTGTCGAGCGTCGCGGGGTCGATCGCGCGCACGGTCAGCTGCGTGATCTCGTAGTCGAAATCGACGAAGCCCTCGACGATCACGCGGCCGTGGTTCACACGCCCGCCGGCCATCGCGTAGTCCCACGCCGGCTTCACGTCGGCCTCGGTCTTCACGACCGACTGCCCCTTGCCCGACGACGACATCACGGGCTTCACGACACACGGCATGCCGATCTTCGCGACGGCCGCGCTGAACGCTTCGAACGAATCCGCGAACGCATACGGAGAGGTCGGCAGGCCGAGTTCCTCGGCCGCGAGCCGGCGGATCCCTTCGCGATTCATCGTGAGCTGCGTCGCGCGCGCGGTCGGGATCACCTCGGCGAGGCCGGCCGCCTCGATCGCCGCGAGCGCGTCGGTGGCGATCGCCTCGATCTCGGGGACGATCAGGTGCGGACGCTCGGCCTCGACGACCGCCCGCAGCGCGGCCGGGTCCGTCATGTCGATCACGTGCGCGCGATGCGCGACCTGGTGGCCCGGTGCGTCCCGATAGCGATCGACCGCGACGACTTCGACGCCGAGACGCTGCAACGCGATGATGACTTCCTTGCCGAGTTCGCCCGCGCCGAGCAGCATGACGCGCGTGGCCGAGGGTGAAAGCGGCGTACCGAGCCGCTGACCGATCTGCATGTGATTTCCCGCTGGTTCTGTTGGAGGACGAAAACGGCTTCGATGTTAACACGGGCATCCGGGCCGGTTCGGGCGGTTTGGCCGCGCCGGCGCGTCGTCGTGCGAGGCCGGTGGGCGGCCCGCGAACGTTTTCACGCGCGAAGTGTCGGCTCGCCTGCCGCGGGGCGGGTGCGTTACTCTTACGCCTTGATCAGAATCCGAAGAGGAACGAGGCTCATGTCCCACCTGTCCGCGGCCGCACGCGCACGCACCGGCCTGTTTCGTCCGTTGCGCGCGCCGCTTTGCGCGCTGACGCTTGCCACGCTTCTCGCCGCCTGCGCAATGCCGACCCATCCCGATTCCGCCGCCCCCGAACCCGACCCGTACAACCCCGCCGCCGTCCAGTTGCTCGACGACACGAGCTGGGAGCTCACCCGCTGGGTGAACGCCGACGGCACGCAACGCGCGATCCCGCACGGCGACAACGGCGAGCCGATCAAGCTCGCGCTGTCGACCGATTCGGGCATCCGGCGCGCAAGCGGGTTCTCGGGCTGCAACCGCTACATGGGCACCTATGCGATCAAGAATGGCGTGCTGAGCTTCGGCCCGCTCGCCGGCACGCGAATGGCCTGCCCGAACACGCTCGGCGGCCAGCTCGAAGCCGCGTACCTCGACGCGCTCGCCCACATCGCGAAGACCGGCGTGCAGATGCGCGCGCCGCAGCAATTGCAGATCGTGACCGAGGCCGGCGCGACGCTGACGTTCACGCACCGGAGCCCCTGACGCCCGGCGCGCGCGAAGGCCGACCGACCGCCTTCGCGTGGCGCGCCACGCGCATGTGCCACCCACGTGCGTCGCGCGGCGTGAATCGGAATCACGCCGCGTTAGAGTCTTGTTCGCCGGCCGGTTAAACTCGGCGGGTCGCGCCCCGCGCGCCCCTCCCCACTCCTGTTTCAAAGCATGCACACGGTTGTCTTCGGCTGGTTCGGCATCTCCGCCGTCTGGTTCCTCCTTCTCTTCTGGCGTCTCGTCCAGGCGATGCTGCCCGGCGGCGGCGGGCTCGCCGGCCGCGGCTCGATCCGCCTGTGGCTCGGCTTCGCCGCGGTATTCGTCGCCAGCTGCACGCTGACGAGCCCGCTGTCCGGCCCCGACACGAACGCGCTCGGCCATGCGTGCGCGGCCGGCTTCGCCCGCGTGCTCGGTCCGATCGGCACGCCGGTCGCGATGGTCGTGCTGTTGTTCGCCGGCTTGCCGTGGCTGACCGGCATCGGCTGGCGGCAGTTCGCCGCGTGGGTCGACACGTCGTTCGGCGTCAAGCTGTCGCGCGACGGCGACGACGACGCGCGCGGGATCGCCGACCTGCCGCGCAGTGCGCTGCATCGCGACGACGACGTCGTGCAGCCGACCACCGCGCACACCGTGAACTCGATGGCGCCGCGCCAGAACGGCCGGTATTCGCGCCCGACCGTGTGGAAGCCCGATCCGCAGGCGCGACCGAAGCCGCGCAGCAAGACGCCGCCGCGCCCGCTCGCGGAGCCCGTCGCGCCGTCGGGCTGGCTGAAGCCCGCCGCGCCGCAACGCACACCGGCGCCGCCCGCGCCGATCCCGGCCAGCGCGATGCCGCCGCCGACCACCGGCAGCACCGCCAGCCTCGCGCGCGCCGCGGCGAACGCGCAAGTGCCGCGCCCCGCGCCCGCTCCGCTTCCGGCGGGATTCGAACCCGTCCGGCCGCGTCCGACCGCCGCGCGGCCGGCCACCGCCGCGCTCACGCAGACTACGCCGCGCGCCACGGTCGCGCCGCGACCGGCCGGTACGCCACCGCAGCGTCCGCCGGTGCGTCCGGCCGCCGGCACGGCGGCAGCCGGCCTGCCGCCGGACGCGACACGCCGCCGCCCGGCGCCGCCCGCGCCGGCACGCGCGCCGCTCTATGCGTGGACGGAAAAACCGGCCGCGCCGATCACGCCTGCGCCGAGCGTTCACGACACGCTGCGCGCGATCGAAGCCAGCACCGCGCAATGGGCGACGCTGGGCGGCGCGCAGCCGGCCGACGCGACGCACGCGGCAACCGCTACCGCTGCCGCTGCCGGCGTAGCCGCGGCAGCAGGTGGCGTGGCCGCGCCGGCAGCGGCGGCTGTGTCGGACGCGTTCGTCTCCGCGACGCACGGCATCGCAGCGCAGGACATCCCTGTCCCGGCCGAACACCAAGCCGCACCTGCGCATGACGACACCGCGCCGATCGTGCTCGACGCCTTCATGCCGGCGGAATCCGGCATGACACAGGCTCCGGTCGGCGATTCGCCCACCCCGTCGTTCGATGACACCACCCCGCACGCGCTGCCGGATACCCGCGTCGACGATCGCGTGTTTTCGCCTCGTGCCGACGACGAGATCCCTCCCGTCGACGATGCGCCCGCCGTGCCGGCATTCGGGATCGCCGCCGCGCCTTCGTTTGACATGCCCATCGACGTCGCGCCGTGGGAAGACGTCGCCAGCCCGCCGGCTTCCGCCTTCGACGTGTCGACCGGGAATCCGGTCGCCGAATCGCTGGAGGACACCGCGGGATCGGAATCCGCCGATCCCGCCTCCGCGCAGGCAGACGATGCGGCGGTTCGCGACCCTGGCACCCGCCATCCGGCCGGATCGCCCGATACCGACGACAAGGACGACACGGAACCGGCGCCTGTCATCGATCGCGCCGCACCGGCCCACGTGCCTCAACCTGCCGCCGATGCGCACGCCGACGTGAAGCCCGCCGACGGCATCGTCCCGTTCGCTGCCCTGCCCTCTTCGTCGATCGCCGGAACGTCGGCGCCCGCGCTTTCCGCAACCACGCCGATCGCGGCGCCGTCTTCCGCGCCGGCATCGACGCGTCCAGCCGACACGACGATCACCTCGACCGGTACGACGACGTCCGCTCCATCCGGCTCACCCGGCTCACCCGGCTCATCCGGCGCCGTCGCTCCGCAGCCGGCCATCGCCCTTCCCGCGTCGCCGGCCGTTTCCGCCACGACGTCGCCATCCTTCAGCGCGATCGCGCCGACAGCCGCGCTCGCCGCCACGCCGGCTCACCCGGTCACGGGCTTGCCTGCCGCCGCAACCGGACCGCTGATGTCGATCGATGCGACCGCCGCGACGCAGACCCCGTCGATCGCGTTCGACCCTGCCACGGTCGCAACGCGGACGTTCACGACACCGCCTGCCGCTGGCGCCACGTCGTCGGGCTGGTCCATGTCGCACGACGTGGCCGAGGCGCCGATCACGGCACCGCCGGCAACGGCCCTCCCCGGCGCGAACCTCCCGCCTCCGCCGGCGGCCGTCGTTGCCGCGCCGACACCGCCCACTGTCGCACCGATCGGCGCACCGGCCACCCAGGCGATCGAGGCCACCGAACCGGCCCCGGCCCCCGCCCGTCAGCCGCGCCCGAACGCGTTCGAATTCCACGCACCTGCGTCGTTCAACGTCGAACTGCCGACGCTCGACCTGCTCGAGCCTGCGTCCGACGACGTCGAAACGATCACCGAGGAACACCTCGCGCAAACCGCGCAGGTGATCGAACAGCGACTGCAGGAATTCAAGGTGCCGGTGACGGTGGTCGGCGCATCGGCCGGCCCCGTGATCACGCGCTTCGAGATCGAACCCGCGCTCGGCGTGCGCGGCAGCCAGATCGTCGGGCTGATGAAGGACCTGTCGCGCGGCCTCGGCCTCACGTCGATCCGCGTCGTCGAGACGATCCCCGGCAAGACCTGCATGGGCCTCGAACTGCCGAACGCGAAGCGCCAGATGATCCGCCTGTCGGAGATTCTCGAATCGCGCCAGTACCAGCATTCGCCGTCGCAACTGACGATCGCGATGGGCAAGGACATCACCGGCCACCCGGTCGTCACCGATCTCGCGAAGGCGCCGCACATGCTGGTGGCCGGCACGACGGGTTCGGGCAAGTCGGTCGCGATCAACGCGATGATCCTGTCGCTGCTGTACAAGGCGACGCCGGAAGACGTGCGGCTCATCATGATCGACCCGAAGATGCTCGAGCTGTCGGTCTACGAAGGCATCCCGCACCTGCTCGCGCCGGTCGTCACCGACATGAAGCTCGCGGCGAACGCGCTGAACTGGTGCGTCGGCGAAATGGAGAAACGCTACCGGCTGATGTCGGCCGTCGGCGTGCGCAACCTCGCGGGCTTCAACCAGAAGATCCGCGACGCGCAAGCGAAGGAAAAGAAGATCGGCAACCCGTTCTCGCTGACGCCCGACGATCCGGAGCCGCTGTCGACGCTGCCGCTGATCGTCGTCGTGATCGACGAGCTGGCCGACCTGATGATGGTCGCCGGCAAGAAGATCGAGGAACTGATCGCCCGCCTCGCGCAGAAGGCGCGCGCGGCCGGCATCCACCTGATCCTCGCGACGCAGCGTCCGTCGGTGGACGTGATCACCGGCCTCATCAAGGCGAACATCCCGACGCGCGTCGCGTTCCAGGTATCGTCGAAGATCGATTCGCGCACGATCCTCGACCAGATGGGCGCGGAGTCGCTGCTGGGGATGGGCGACATGCTGTTCCTGCCGCCGGGCACCGGTTATCCGCAGCGCGTGCACGGCGCGTTCGTCGCCGACGAGGAAGTGCACCGGATCGTCGAGTATCTGAAGCAGTTCGGCGAGCCGCAGTACGAGGAAGGCATCCTCGACGGCCCGGCCGCCGACGGCGCGACGCAGGACCTGTTCGGCGACGCGCCGGATGCGGAAGCCGATCCGCTGTACGACGAAGCCGTCGCGTTCGTCGTGCGCACGCGGCGCGCGTCGATCTCGTCGGTGCAGCGGCAATTGCGCATCGGCTACAACCGCGCGGCGCGCCTCGTCGAGCAGATGGAAACGGCGGGCCTCGTGTCGGCGATGGGCATCAACGGCAGCCGCGAGGTGCTCGTGCCGGCCGCGGCCGACTGAGGCCGGCGGCCCGCCGGCCGCGATTCATCGATACAGGCGCGCCGCGCAAGCGGCTGCCCCAAATACGAAGGGCGCTGCATCGGCAGCGCCCTTCTTGCATCGGCCGGGAATCGACCGGGATTTACTGCTCGACCGGCACCAGCTTGAAGTCGACCGGCTTGGCGACCGCGACCTTCTGCGGATTCGCGCCGAGTTGCCCCGTTTCGACATCGCGGCTGAACACGTAGAACGTGTCGCTGTCCTGGTTGCCGACGATCAGCCACTTGCCGGTCGGATCGATCAGGAACTCGCGCGGCGTCTTGCCGAGGCTCGACTGGCGGCCGACGTGCTTGAGCCGGCCGTCGGCCTTGTTCACCGCGTAGATCACGAGGTCGTTCGCGTCGCCGCGGTTGCTCGCGTACAGGAAGCGCCCGTCCGGCGACAGGTGGATCGCGCCGCCGCCGACCTTGCCCTTGAAGCCCGGCGCCGTCATCGGCACCGTCTGGACCGGCGTCAGCTTGCCGTCGTGATAGCCGAACACCTCGACCGACGCGTTGAGCTCGCTCGTCACGTAAGCGAAGCGGCCGTCGGCGCCGAACACCATGTGACGCGGGCCCGAGCCGGCCTTCACCGGCGTGTAGCGCGTGTCGGTCGGGCTGATCAGCCCGCGGCTGCCGTCCACCGTGTAGCGGTAGCCGTAGATCTTGTCCGCGCCGAGATCCTGCACGAACAGGTAGCGGCCGTCCGGCGAAAACACCGTCGAATGCACGTGCGCGCCGTCCTGGCGGCCCTTCACGGGCCCGGTGCCTTCGTGGTGGACGGTCAGCACGGCCTGGCCGGCCGCGCCGTCGTCGCGCAGCGGAAACACCGCGAAGCTGCCGCCCGGGTCGGCCGCGACCGAGTAGTTGGCGGTGACGAGGTACTTGCCGTCCGGCGACAGCGCGAGATAGCAAGGGTCGTTCCCCTCCGACGATACGCGGTCGATGAAGCTGAGTGCGCCCGTCTTCGCGTCGAAGCGGAACGCGCTGACGCCGCCGCGCTGCGTCGCGGGCCCGTCGTCGCCGGGCAGCTCGTTGACCGCGTAGACGGTGCGACCGTCGCGGCTCGGCAACAGATACGACGGATTCACGGTCTTCGCCGACGACACCGGCGCGACGCTGCCCGTCCTGGTGTCGAAGCGGTAAACGTAGATCCCGTCGCTGCCGCCTGCCGTATAGGTGCCGACGAGCAGGTTGTAGACGCCGTCGGCCGGGGCGGACGATTGCTGCGCGAATGCATGGGTCGCGGACAGGGAAAGCACGATCGCGAAACCTTTCATCCAGTGAGCGAACCTAAGCGGGAACCCTCGTGTCGAAGCGCGTGCGTCACGCTCCCGTAAACGGTTGGGCATTGAATCCTCCTTGCATCGAGTCGCTTCAAGTGTTGAGATAGGACGAAACGCCGGCCGTTCATGCGCTCCGCCGCCGGGCCGAGTATACGGGGCGCGGCGCCCGGGCGTGAAGTCCGGGCCGCCGACGTCCGCATTGTGAATTCGAATACCCAAGGATCGCCTGCCCATGCCCGCCCTGATCGAAGACTACGCCCTCGTCGGCGACGGCCACACGGCCGCGCTGATCGCAAAAGACGGCTCCGTCGACTGGCTGTGCTGGCCCCGCTTCGATTCGGGCGCCTGCTTCGCGGCGCTGCTCGGCACGCCCGAGCACGGCCGCTGGCTGCTTGCTCCGGCCGCCGACGCCGCGATCACGCACACGACGCGCCGCTACCGCGGCGACACGCTGATTCTCGAAACCGATTACGAAAGCGCCGACGGCGCCGTCACCGTGATCGACTTCATGCCGCCCGGCAACGGCTGGTCCGAACTGGTGCGGATCGTCGTCGGCCGCCACGGCACGATGAAGATGCGCATGGAGCTCGTGTTGCGCTTCGACTACGGTTTCTCGATTCCGTGGGTGACGCAACTGACCCGCGAGGACGGCATGAAGGCCATCGCCGGCCCCGATACCGTCGTGCTGCGCACGCCGGTGCCGCTCACCGGCAAGAACCTCCATACGCTCGCGGAATTCACGGTCCGCGCCGACGAGCGCGTGCCGTTCTCGCTCGGCTACGCGGCGTCGCACATGCGGCTGCCGCCCGCGCGCGACCCGCTGTCGATGCTCGCGCGCACGGAGAACTATTGGCTCGAATGGTCGGGCCGCTGCCAGGTGCAGGGCCGCTACGCGGCCGCCGTGCGCCGCTCGCTGATCACGCTGAAGGCGCTCGCGTACGAGCCGACCGGCGGTATCGTCGCCGCGCCGACCACGTCGCTGCCCGAGAAGATCGGCGGCAACCGCAACTGGGACTACCGCTACTGCTGGCTGCGCGACGCGACGATCACGCTGCTCGCGCTGATGCGCGGCGGCTACTACGACGAGGCGCGCGCGTGGCGCACGTGGCTCGGCCGCGTGATGGCCGGCTCGCCCGAGCAGATCCAGATCATGTACGGGATCGCCGGCGAGCGCCGGCTGCCGGAAATGGAGCTCGACTGGCTGCCCGGCTACCAGGATTCGCTGCCGGTACGCGTCGGCAACGGCGCCGCGAACCAGCTCCAGCTCGACGTGTTCGGCGAGGTGATGGCCGCGCTGCACCTCGCGCGCGTGGGCGGCCTGCAGGCCGACGACACGGTCTGGTCCGTGCAGTGCGCGCTGCTCGACCATCTCGAGAAGATCTGGCAGGAGCCCGACGAAGGGATCTGGGAAACGCGCGGCGGCCGCCGCCATTTCACGTTCTCGAAGGTGATGGCGTGGGTCGCGTTCGACCGCGCGATCAAGTCGGCGGAAATGTTCCGGTTGCCCGGCTCGCTCGACCGCTGGCGCGCGCTGCGCGAGCGCATCCACGCGGACGTCTGCACGAACGCCTGGCACGAAGGCAAGCAGGCGTTCGCGCAGAGCTACGGCAGCGACGAGCTCGACGCGAGCGTGCTGCTGCTGCCGCAGCTCGGCTTCCTGCCGCCGGAAGATCCGCGCATCGTCGGCACGGTCGATGCGATCGAACGGGAATTGCTGCACGACGGGCTCGTGATGCGCTACCGCACGACCGAATACGACGACGGCCTGCCGCCCGGCGAAGGCACGTTTCTCGCGTGCAGCTTCTGGCTGGTCGACAGCTACGCGCTGCTCGGCCGGATCGACGACGCGCATCGGCTGTTCAGCCGGCTGCTCGCGCTGTCGAACGACCTCGGGCTGCTCGCGGAGGAATACGACCCGGTGGCCGGCCGGCTCGTCGGCAACTTCCCGCAGGCGTTCTCGCACGTGGCGCTCGTGCATACCGCGATGAATCTGATGCACCACGAAGACGCGATGGCGCGCGCGGCCGGCCAGCCCGCGCCGGCCGTGGCCACCGGCCGCTGAGCGGCGGCCGGGAAGCCTTGTTCAGAGATCGTCAATTCGCAAAACTTTGATGAAAACCCGAGGAAATGTTGCATTGCAACACCGATCGTTGTCCGATATGATCGACACGATTGTCCGGCTGCATTGCAACATGGCCGGTCGCTGACCCACACGGCACGCCGCGACGCCCCACGCCGCCCTTGCGCACCGTCCCCCACGCGGGAGTAGTCTGCATGCTTTACCAATTGCACGAATTCCAGCGGGCCATGCTGAGCCCGCTCACGGCCTGGGCCCAGGCCGCGTCGAAGTCGTTCGCGAATCCGTCGAGCCCGTTCTCGCTGATGCCCGGCGCACCGCGGATGGCGGCCGCCTATGAGCTGATGTATCGGCTCGGCAAGGACTACGAAAAGCCGGAATTCAACATTCACCAGATCGTCAAGGACGGCCACAACATCCCGATCGTCGAGCAGACGATCATCGAGAAGCCGTTCTGCCGGTTGTTGCGCTTCAAGCGCTATTCGGACGACGCCGACGCCGTCACGCAACTGAAGGACGAACCGGTCGTGCTGGTCTGCGCGCCGCTGTCGGGCCACCACTCGACGCTGCTGCGCGACACGGTGCGCACGCTGCTGCAGGATCACAAGGTCTACATCACCGACTGGATCGACGCGCGGATGGTGCCGGTCGAGGTCGGCCCGTTCCACCTGCACGACTACATCGCGTACATCCAGGAATTCATCCGTCACATCGGCGCGCGCAACCTGCACGTGATCTCGGTATGCCAGCCGACGGTGCCCGTGCTCGCGGCGATTTCGCTGATGGCGAGCCGCGGCGAGGACACGCCGCTCACGATGACGATGATGGGCGGCCCGATCGACGCGCGCCGCAGCCCCACTTCCGTGAACTCGCTCGCGACGCAGCACTCGACCTCGTGGTTCGAGAACAACGTGATCCACACGGTGCCCGCGAACTATCCGGGCGAAGGCCGCCAGGTCTATCCGGGCTTCCTTCAGCACACGGGCTTCGTCGCGATGAACCCGGAGCGGCACGCGCAATCGCATTGGGATTTCTACCAGAGCCTGCTGCGCGGCGACGAGGACGACGCCGAAGCGCACCGCCGCTTCTACGACGAGTACAACGCGGTGCTCGACATGGCCGCCGAGTATTACCTCGAGACGATCCGCGTCGTGTTCCAGGAATTCCGGCTCGCGGAAGGCACGTGGGACGTCGAGGGCGAGCGTGTGCGGCCGCAGGACATCAAGCACACCGCACTGATGACGATCGAGGGCGAACTCGACGACATCTCGGGTAGCGGCCAGACGCACGTCGCGCACGAGCTGTGCACGGGCATCCCGCAAGACGATCGCCGCAGCCTGACCGCCGAGAAGTGCGGCCACTACGGGATCTTCTCGGGCCGCCGCTGGCGCACGATCATCTACCCGCAATTGCGCGACTTCATTCGCGAGCATGCGCCGGAGCCGAAGAACGGCGCGGCGAAGTTGCCGGTCGATGCGCAGGATGCGACCGCGATCGGCGTCGTGCCGGCCGCCAAGCCGGAGCCGGAACCGGAAACGGCGGTGCGCGCCACCGCCGCCAAACGCACGCGCGGCACGCGCGCGAAGGCGCCGGCCGTGACGGTCGCGCCCGCCGCCAAGGCCGCGCCGGCCGCGAAACGCGCGGCAGGCAGCCCGCGCACCAAAGCCATGCGAGCCCGCAAGGCCGCCTGACACACCGCGCTCCGACGCAAAAACGCCGCCGTAGCTTGCGCACGGCGGCGTTTTCTTATCCGGGCGCGGCCGCGAACCAGCGGCGCACCGGCTCCTCCATGCGTCGCGTCAGCGCCGCAGCAGATACGCGAGCAGCACCTCGGTGTTCATCCGGACCATCTCCGCGCGCTCGTCGGTATCGGTGAAGTCGCGGCCGAGCGTCGCGGCGAGCGTGAAGCGGTTCGACACGATGTAGTAGCCGAGCCCCGACAGCGTCACGTAGAAGCGCAGCGGATCGACGTCGCTGCGGAACAGCCCGGCCTTCTGGCCGCGCATCAGCACGTTGCCGAGCTTCGCGACGATCGGCGACATCATCTCGCGGATCCGCGTCGACTTGTGCAGATAGCGCGCTTCGTGCAGGTTCTCGTTGTTGATGAGCCTCAGCAGCTCCGGATGGTCGCGGTAGTAATCCCACACGAAATGCGCGAGCCGCGTGACGGCTTCGACCGGCGCGACGCCATCGAGATCCAGCACGCGCTCGGCCTCCGTCAGCGCGGAGAACGCGTGTTCGAGCACGGCGGTGAAGAGCTGCTCCTTGCTGCCGAAGTAGTAATAGAGCATGCGCTCGTTCGTTTCGGCCCGGCGCGCGATCTGATCGACGCGCGCGCCGAACAGCCCTCCATTCGCGAACTCTTCGGCAGCCGCCATCAGGATGCGGCGGCGCGTACCTTCAGGATCTCTTTTGATTTTTGGCTGATTCATGGTGGCGTTTTGCTATGTGAGCCGCTTGATCCGGACCGGCACCCCCACCGCCTCGGCGCCGGCCGCCCTGGAACGGGCGCGCCGCGGGCGGCCACCCTCCTGCTGAGCCCCTGCAAAAAAGCGGTTCGATTATGCGCATAGACGGCGTCCAGCGCAATGCGGGAAATCGGCGATAATCGAGCTTTGGCAAACCTTTCCGGCCGCGCCCGACGCGGCCGAGAGCCATTCGGCGCCGCGGCGCCCGTTGTCAGCCTGTTGTCACCGTGACCGATTCCAAAACACTCGCGGATCGCATCGAAGATCTGCTTCCCCAGACGCAATGCACGAAGTGCGGCTATAACGGCTGCCGTCCGTACGCCGAGGCGATCGCCGCCGGCGACGCGAACTACAACCAGTGCCCGCCCGGCGGCGCCGAAGGCATCGCGCGCCTCGCGCGCCTGCTCGGCAAGCCGGTGATTCCGCTGAACCCCGTGAACGGCAGCGAACATCCGCGCGCGGTCGCGTTCATCGACGAAAACCTGTGCATCGGCTGCACGCTGTGCATGCAGGCGTGCCCGGTCGACGCGATCGTCGGTGCGCCGAAGCAGATGCACACGATCGTCGCGTCGCTGTGCACCGGTTGCGACCTGTGCGTGCCGCCGTGCCCGGTCGACTGCATCGCGATGCTGCCGGTGACCGGCGATCGCACGGGCTGGGATGCGTGGTCGCAGGAGCAGGCCGACGCCGCGCGCGAGCGCCACGATCTGCGGCTCGCGCGCCAGCGTCGCGAGCGCGAGGCCGCCGAAGCGCGCGCCGCGGCCCGCCGCGCCGCGAGTACCGCGAAGCCGGCCGCGAAACCCTCCGCCGTGCAGCCAGGCGCGCCGGCCGCCGCACCGGCCGACGACGCCGAAGCGAAGAAACGCGCGATCATCGCCGCCGCGCTCGAACGCGCGCGCAAAAAGAAGGAAGAACTGTCCGGGCAAGGCGCCGGGCCGAAGAACACCGAAGGCGTGAGCGCGGCCGTCCAGGCGCAGATCGACGCGGCCGAGGCCCGCCGCAAGCGGCTCGCCGAACAGCAGGCGCAGCGCGACGCCGATGCCGCGTCGGGCGGCGGCGACCACGACAACGACGATCCGGACGGCCCGTCCACGCCGCCCGACCAGAACGCTCCATGAACGCCAGCAAACGACGCGCGATCTACGAAACGCTGCAGAGCCTCAATCCGCATCCGACCACCGAGCTCGAATACTCGACGCCGTTCGAACTGCTGATCGCCGTGATGCTGTCCGCGCAGGCGACCGACGTGTCGGTCAACAAGGCGATGCGGAAAATGTTTCCGGTCGCGAATACCCCGCGACAAATCGTCGCGCTTGGCGAGGAAGGCGTCACCGAGTACATCAAGACGATCGGCCTCTATCGCACCAAGGCGAAGAACGTCGTCGCGACGTGCCGGATCCTGCTCGAGCGCTACGACGGCGAGGTGCCGGCCGATCGCGAAGCGCTCGAAGGCTTGCCGGGCGTCGGCCGCAAGACCGCGAACGTCGTGCTGAACACCGCGTTCGGCCAGCCGACGATCGCGGTCGACACGCATATCTTCCGCGTCGCGAATCGCACCGGGCTCGCGCCGGGCAAGGACGTGCGGGCCGTCGAAGCCGCGCTCGAGAAGTTCACGCCGAAGGAATTCCTGCAGGATGCGCATCACTGGCTGATCCTGCACGGGCGCTACGTGTGCAAGGCCCGCCGGCCCGAATGCTGGCACTGCGCGATCGAACCGCTGTGCGAATTCCGGCCGAAGACGCCGCCGCCCAACGAGTGAGCATCAGCCGCGGCTGACGTATCGACGCGCCGCGCCGGCCGCCCGGGCCACGCGCGACAACCGGCCGGCGTCGCCGCGGCGCCGGCGGCGTGCCCCCCTTCCCGACTACGCGTTGGACGTCGCCGTCGCGTCGTCGGCGGCCGCGCCGCCCGCACGCACGAGCGCCAGCACGGCCGCCAGGATCGCGACACCGCCGGCCCACTGCAGCGGCGACAACGCTTCCCCGAACAGCAGCGCCGCGAGCGCGACCGTCACGACCGGTTCGAGCGTCGACAGCATCGACGTGCGCGCGGCCCCGAGCCGCTCGAGCCCGGCGAAGAACGCGAGCATGGCCGCCACCGTCGACACCAGCGCGATCGCGAGCATCGATGCCCAGCCGCCGGCCGTCGCGGGCCACCGCGGCGGCGCGCCGAACGCCGCCGTTCGCACGACGGCGATCGCGACGAGCGTCGCGGTGGCCGACAGGCAGATGATCGCGGTGGTCGCGAGCGGATCGACGCCGCGCGTCGCCTTGGTGCCGCCGACGATGTACAGCGAGTAGATCACCGCGGCGGCCAGCGCGAGCGCGATCCCGAGCGGCTCGCCGTGCCCGCCGCCGACCATCAGCGCCGAACCCGCGACGCACAGCACCAGCGCGACGGCCTTCGCGCGCGTCAGCCGCTCGCCGAGCCACCACGCGGCCAGCAGCGTGACGAACGCCGGATACAGGTACAGCAGTAGCGCGACGAGGCTCGCCTGCGCGTGCTGCAGCGCGCTGAAATAGCAGAACGACTGCCCGACGTAGCCGAGCGCGCCCATCGCGACGAGCGGCACGAGCGCGCGGCCGCGCGGCCATGCGACGCCGCGCTGCCGCGCGATGGCGGCGAGCACCGCGCCGCCGATCGCGAAGCGCACGATCAGCAGCCCGAGCACGTCGACGCCGGCCGCGTACGCATAGCGGCCGAAAATCGCCATCGCGCCGAACGCGGCGGCGGACAACGCGACGTAGAGCGCGCCCTGCAGGGCGGCGGACGATGAGCGGACGGTGGCGGTCATGGTCAAAGCGGGCGAGCAAGGCGCCGTGGCGGGAATCGTCGGAGTGTAGCGGCGCGGCGGCGGCGAGCCTAGCCCGCGCTTACCCGTTGCGCGACGGGCGGCCGCAACGACCCGCGCCGTGCCGCGCGCCTCCAGCCGCCCGAGGCCACCGCCAGCGCCGTCCGCCGCGCCGGCGTACAATGCCCGACGCGGCATGACGCCGCCCGAATCACGACGTTTTCCCACCATGTTCAATCCAAGCCGCGACGACGTGCGTCGCTTTTTCACCGAGACCTGGCGCAAACAGCGCGCGGGCGAGATCCTGACGCCGCTGGAAGCGATCGCAGCCGACTGGATCGTCGAGCATCCCGAATACCACGACGAACTGGCCGACGCCGACGGCGCGGCGGCGCGCAACTACACGCCCGAGGAAGGCCGCACGAACCCGTTCCTGCACCTGTCGATGCACCTCGCGATCAGCGAGCAGTTGTCGATCGACCAGCCGCCCGGCATCCGCGCCGCGCACGACAAGCTGGCCGCGAAGCTCGACTCGACCCACGATGCGCAGCACGCGATCATGGAATGCCTCGGCGAGACGATCTGGGAGGCGCAGCGGACGAACACACCGCCCGATACCGACGCGTACCTGCAGCGCATCCTGCGCCGCGCGTCGCGCGACTGAGCGGCCCGGCCGGCACCCCGGCCTGCGCCGGCGGCCCCGTGGAGCGGGCAAAAAAATACCCCGCCGAGGCGGGGCATGCTTGCTGCGCGAGCCCGTGAGGCCCGTCGCGCTTACTTCTTGAATACGAGGTCGGTTTCCTTCAGCGACTCGATGTAGGACGCGATGTCCTTCATGTCGCTGACCGACAGGTTCTGGACCTGCGCCTGCATGATCGCGTTGTTGCGACCGAGCAGCGGGTTCGTCAGCCCCATCTGGTACTGGCGCATCGCCCACACGAGATAGTCGGCGTGCTGGCCGGCCAGACGCGGGTACTCCGCGTTGATCGGCTTGTTCAGTTGCGCGCCGTGGCAGGCCGCGCAGTTGTGCGATTCGACCAGTTCCTTGCCCTTCGAGATGTCCGCGGCGTGGGCGGTACCGATCGCGAGGCCGGCCACCAGTGCAACCGCCGCCGTCTTGAATGCGTTGTTCATGAATGCTCCTGTCCCGCCGGAGAGATCGGCGGCGCGCGCTTTACTTGTAGGGGTTGTCCTTCGTGTCGGCCTTCTGGGCGGCGTAGTACGCCGACAGATCCGCGATGTCCTGGTCGGTCAGCGAGCCGGCGATCGCATTCATCGACGGGAAGTGACGATCCTTCTTGCGGTAGGCCTTCAGCGCGTTCTCGAGGTATTGCTGGTTCTGGCCGCCGAGGACAGGCACCCGGTAGACCTCCGGGTACGCCGCGCGGTAGTCCTGGATGCCGTGGCAACCGATGCACATGGCGGCCTTGCTCGCCCCGTCCTTCGGGTTGCCGACCACACCGGCCGCCTGCGCGCTGCCCGCGAGCGCCACGAGCGCTGCGACAACGACGTGTTTGCCGACGAATTTGTTCATAGCTCTTGTAACCTAGCTTGAGGGGAAACTGGCGCCGAAGCGGCAACGGCCCGCGCCGTTTTGCTTGTCGGTCGCCACGCAGGCCAAAAAAAACGGCCAGATTGTACCGCGTCGGCGGGGAACGCGTCCATACGGCGCCCCCGGCTCGCCCCGCCGCAGCCCCGCAACGATACGCGGGCGCGGCCCGCCCGCACAGCCCTTCTGACTTATACTGGGTTTTTTTCCCGATGAAGAAGAGCGCCGCCATGCGTTTCGAAGGGTCCTCGCACTACGTCGCCACCGACGATCTGAAGCTCGCGGTCAATGCCGCGCTGACGCTGCAACGCCCGCTGCTGATCAAGGGCGAGCCCGGCACCGGCAAGACCATGCTCGCCGAGGAAGTGGCCGCCGCGCTCGACATGCCGCTGCTGCAGTGGCACATCAAGTCGACCACCAAGGCGCAGCAGGGCCTGTACGAATACGACGCCGTATCGCGGCTGCGCGATTCGCAGCTCGGCGACGCGCGCGTGAAGGACATCGCGAACTACATCGTCAAGGGCGTGCTGTGGCAGGCGTTCGACGCCGAGCGCCCGAGCGTGCTGCTGATCGACGAAATCGACAAGGCCGACATCGAATTCCCGAACGACCTGCTGCGCGAGCTCGACCGGATGGAATTCCACGTGTACGAGACGCGCGAGACGATCCGCGCGAAGCACCGCCCGCTCGTCATCATCACGTCGAACAACGAGAAGGAGCTGCCCGACGCGTTCCTGCGCCGCTGCTTCTTCCACTACATCCAGTTTCCGGACCCGTCGACGATGCAGAAGATCGTCGCGGTGCACTTCCCGAACATCCGCGAGGAACTGCTGCGCGCGGCGCTCGAGAGCTTCTTCGAGTTGCGCGGCGTGTCGGGCCTGAAGAAGAAGCCGTCGACGTCCGAGCTGCTCGACTGGCTGAAGCTGCTGCTCGCCGAGAACATCCCGGCCGACGCGCTGCGCGGCGCGGACGCGAAGCAGATCGTGCCGCCGCTCGCGGGCGCGCTGCTGAAGAACGAGCAGGATCTGAGCCTGCTCGAACGGCTCGTCTACATGAACCGGCACAACCGGTAACCCACCCGCGAAGGCCCGGCCATGCTGCTCAATTTCTTCTACGCGCTGCGCGCAGCCAAGCTGCCCGTCTCGGTGAAGGAATACCTGACGCTGCTCGAAGCGCTGAAGGCCGGGCTGATCTCGCCGTCGATCGACGCGTTCTACTTCCTCGCGCGGATGACGCTCGTCAAGGACGAGCAATATTTCGACAAGTTCGACCAGGCGTTCGGCGCGTATTTCCACGGCGTGTCCGCCCTGCCGTCCGAGGCGTTCGACATCCCGCTCGACTGGCTCGAGAAGCGCCTCGAGCGCGAGCTGTCGGCCGAGGAGAAGGCGCAGATCGACGCGATGGGCGGCCTCGACAAGCTGATGGAGCGTTTGAAGGCGCTGCTCGACGAGCAGAAGGAACGCCACGAAGGCGGCAACAAGTGGATCGGCACGGGCGGCACGTCGCCGTTCGGGCACGGCGGCTACAACCCGGAAGGCGTGCGCATCGGCGGCCCGTCGAACGGCAACCGCACCGCGGTGAAGGTGTGGGAGGCGCGCGCCTACCGCGACTACGACGATTCGGTCGAGATCGGCACGCGCAACATCAAGGTCGCGCTGCGGCGGCTGCGCCGCTTCGCGCGCGAAGGCGCGGCCGAGGAGCTCGACCTGCCCGGCACGATCCGCAGCACGGCCGCGAACGCCGGCTGGCTCGATCTGCGGATGGTGCCCGAGCGCCACAACAACGTGAAGGTGCTGATGCTGCTCGACGTCGGCGGGTCGATGGACGACCACATCAAGCGCACCGAAGAGCTGTTCTCGGCCGCGAAGGCCGAGTTCAAGCACCTCGAATTCTTCTACTTCCACAACTGCGTGTACGACCACCTGTGGAAGAACAATCGCCGCCGTCACTCGGAGCGCACCGCGACGTGGGACGTGCTGCACAAGTTCACGCCCGACTACAAGCTGATCTTCGTCGGCGACGCGACGATGAGCCCGTACGAGGTGCTGCAGCCCGGCGGCTCGGTCGAATACAACAACCCGGAAGCCGGCGCCGTGTGGCTGCGCCGTCTCGCCGACCAGTTCCCCCACCATGCATGGCTGAACCCGGAGCCCGAGCGGCTATGGGAATACCGGCAATCGATCGCGATCATTCGCGACGTGCTCGGCCAGCGCATGTATCCGCTCACGCTCGCGGGCCTCGAAACCGCGATGCGCGCACTCAGCAAGTAACGACACCCACCCGCAGATACCCAGGCCGCGTCCGAGCGGCCGCCCCGGAGAGAGCATGAACCTTTCGCCCACCGCGAGCGCCAGCCGCGCCGGCGGCCGCCGCTTTTTCGCCGATACGTCCGTGTCCGCGCTCGTCGCCGGCTTCGTCGCGATGATGACCGGCTACACGAGCTCGCTCGTGCTGATGTTCCAGGCCGGCCGCGCCGCCCACCTCACCGACGCGCAGATCTCGTCGTGGATCTGGGCGCTGTCGATCGGCATGGCGCTGACGACCATCGGCCTGTCGCTGCGCTTTCGCGCGCCCGTCGTCGTCGCGTGGTCGACGCCCGGCGCCGCGCTGCTGATCGCGTCGCTGCCCGGCGTGCCCTACCGCGAGGCGATCGGCGCGTTCGTCGTGTGCGCGTTGCTGCTGACGGCCGTCGGCGTGAGCGGGCTGTTCGACACGCTGATGAAGCGGATTCCGGCCGGCATCGCGGCCGCGCTGCTCGCGGGCATCCTGTTCGAGATCGGCATCGAGATCTTCCGCGCCGCGCAGTTCCAGACCGCGCTCGTGCTCGCGATGTTCTTCACCTACCTGATCGTCAAGCGGCTCGCGCCGCGCTATGCGATTCCGACGACGCTGATCGTCGGCACGGCGGTGGCCGGCGGCCTCGGGCTGCTCGACTTCAGCCGCTTCCACATCGCGCTCGCGCAGCCCGTGTTCACGATGCCCGCGTTCTCGATCGCGTCGATCGTCAGCATCGGCATTCCGCTGTTCGTCGTCGCGATGGCGTCGCAGAACGTGCCGGGCATCGCGGTGCTGCGCGCGGACGGCTATTCGACGCCGTCGTCGCCGCTGATCGCGACGACCGGCCTCGCGTCGCTGCTGCTCGCGCCGTTCGGCTCGCACGGCGTGAACCTCGCGGCGATCACGGCCGCCATCTGCACGGGCCCGGAAGCGCACGAGGATCACGCGAAGCGCTACACGGCCGCCGTGTGGTGCGGCACGTTCTACCTGATCGCCGGCGTCTTCGGCGCGACGATCGCCGCGCTGTTCGCGGCGCTGCCGAAGGCGCTCGTCGTGTCGGTCGCGGCGCTCGCGCTGTTCGGCTCGATCATGAGCGGGCTCGCGAACGCGATGCAGGACGTGAAGCAGCGCGAAGCGGCGCTCGTCACGTTCATGGTCACGGCTTCGGGCCTCACGCTGCTGTCGATCGGCTCCGCGTTCTGGGGGCTCGTCGCGGGCGTCGTCACGCAGGTGATCCTGAACGCGCGGCGCCCCGCGTGACGCGGCTCGCAGCCTGCCGCGGCGCGCGCCCGGCACGCCAAAACGTGCCCGACACGAATCGGGCCTAAAATGATGGATCGGAAGCGGCGCCCGGCGCCGCTTCGCTTCGCCGCCGCGCTCGCGCGGCCCGTGAGAACCCGGCGCCCCGCGCTCTTCTTCCGAATCGCCATGACTACCGCACTCGACCAGCTGAAGCAGTACACGACCGTCGTCGCCGACACGGGCGACTTCCAGCAGCTTGCGCAATACAAGCCGCAGGACGCGACCACGAACCCGTCGCTGATCCTGAAGGCCGTCCAGAAGGATGCGTACAAGCCGATCCTCGAGAAAACCGTCCGCGATCACCGCAACGAAAGCACCGATTTCATCATCGACCGCCTGCTGATCGCATTCGGCACCGAAATCCTGAAGCTGATCCCGGGCCGCGTGTCGACCGAGGTCGACGCACGCCTGTCGTTCGACACGCAGCGCTCGATCGACAAGGGTCGCGAGCTCATCAAGCTGTACGAAGCGGCCGGCGTCGGCCGCGAGCGCATCCTGATCAAGCTCGCGTCGACGTGGGAAGGCATCCGCGCGGCCGAGGTGCTGCAGAAGGAAGGGATCAAGTGCAACATGACCCTGCTTTTCTCGCTCGTGCAGGCCGCCGCGTGCGCGGAAGCCGGCGCGCAACTGATCTCGCCGTTCGTCGGCCGCATCTACGACTGGTACAAGAAGCAGGCCGGCGCGGAATGGAATGAAGCGAAGGACGGCGGCGCGAACGATCCGGGCGTGCAATCGGTGCGCCGCATCTATACGTACTACAAGACGTTCGGCTACAAGACCGAAGTGATGGGCGCGAGCTTCCGCACGACGAGCCAGATCACCGAGCTCGCCGGCTGCGACCTGCTGACGATCAGTCCCGATTTGCTGCAGAAGCTGCAGGAGAGCAACGAGACGGTCGCCCGCAAGCTGTCGCCGGACACGCTGCAGGACAAGCCGTCCGAGCGCGTCGCGATCGACGAGGCATCGTTCCGCTTCCAGTTGAACGACGAAGCGATGGCGACCGAAAAACTCGCCGAAGGCATCCGCGTGTTCGCCGCCGACGCGGTGAAGCTCGAGAAGCTGATCGACGCGCTGCGCTGAACCGCGCGTGCGTGACGGCTGTCGGTTGATCTGTCAGCAAGACTGACAACAGCCGTCAACAGACACGACGAACGGCCGCGAACTGCATGTTCGCGGCCGTTTTTATTTTTCATTCCATCGTCGAGCACGCGCACTACAATCCACGTCACGAGTGCGGCGGCCGCATCCCGTCGCGCCCGTCCCGGTCAATCCCCGCAGTACCCGAGCCGGCGCCGATCCGCCTGCCCGACCCACAGGAGACAACGATGCAAGTTCAACCGTACCTGACGTTCTACGGTCGTGCCGACGAAGCCCTTCAGTTCTACGAAAAGGCGCTCGGCGCGAAGACGGTGTTCAAGATGCACTTCAAGGACGCACCGCCGAATCCCGATTACCCGATGTCGCCGGAGATGGCCGACAAGGTGATGCACGCGAGCTTCACGATCGGCGACTCGATGATCATGTGCTCGGACGGGGACTGCAGCCAGCCGGCCGGCGCCGCGCATGCCGGCTACTCGCTGTCGCTGAACCCGGCGACGGTCGACGAAGGCCTGAAGCTGTTCAATGCGCTCGCGGACGGCGGCGAAGTGACGATGCCGTTCGGCAAGACGTTCTGGGCGCTCGGCTTCGGGATGGCGAAGGATCGTTTCGGCGTGCACTGGATGGTCAACGTCGAGGACCTGTCGCAGCGCGAGGAACTCGCGAAACGCGCACAAGGCTGACGCAAGAACGAACGCCCGCCACCTCCCGGTGGCGGGCGTTTTCGTTGCCGCGCGGCGCGAGCGCGGCACGCCGCCGCGCTCGGCCCGCATCAACCCTCGACGACGTCGAGATAATCCTCCGGCCGCGTGCGATCCTCCGCATGCGCCATGCCGATCGCGCGCACCAGCACGCTCACGACCACCGACACCACCAGGTTCACGACCAGCGACCACACGGCCGCGTAGCCGGGAATCGCGAGGCCGAACAGGTGGATCGTGAAGATCGAACTCGCCAGCTTCAGCGAGATCGCCATCCACGTGCCGCAGACGATGCCGGCCGCCCAGCCGGCGAGCAGCCCGCGATGGTCGAGCACGCGCGTGTACAGGCCGAGCACGATCGCCGGCAGCGTCTGGATGATCCAGATCCCGCCGAGCAGTTGCAGCTGGATCGCATAGGTCAGCGGCAATCCGAGAATGAACGCCACCGCGCCCACCTTCACGATCAGCGACACGAGCTTCGCGACGTGCGTTTCCTGGTCGTGCGACATGTTGCGGTTCACGAACTCGCGGTGGATGTTGCGCGTGTACAGGTTCGCGGCCGCGATCGACATGATCGCCGCCGGCACCAGCGCGCCGATGCCGATCGCCGCGAACGCGACGCCGACGAACCACGACGGGAAGTACTCGAGGAATAGCGCGGGCACCGCGAAGTTCGGGCCGAACGCCTTGAAGTACGGCGCGTATTGCGGCATGTCCTTCACGCCGGAGGCGAGCGCCATGTAGCCGAGCAGCGCGAGCAGGCCGAGCACGAACGAGTATGCGGGCAGCATCGCCATGTTGCGGCGGATCGAGTTGCCCGACGACGACGACAGGATCGCCGTGACCGAGTGCGGATACAGGAACAGCGCGAGCGCCGAGCCGACCGCGAGCGTCGCGTACGCGCTGTAGCCGTTCAGGCTCGCCGCGTCGGGCGCCTTCAGCAGCAGCTTCGCGGGCGGCACCGCGGAAAAGATGTGCCCGAAGCCGCCGAGCTTCGCGGGAATCACGATGACGGCGGCCGCGATCGTGATGTAGATCAGTACGTCCTTCACGATCGCGATCATCGCGGGCGCGCGCAGCCCCGACGTGTACGTGTACGCGGCGAGGATCGCGAACGCGATGATCAGCGGCAGGTCGCCGACGAAGCCGGTCGTGTCGAAACCGAGCGCGCCGATCACCACCTCGATGCCGACGAGCTGCAGCGCGATGTACGGCATCGTCGCGAGGATGCCCGTCACCGCGATCGCGAGCGCGAGCATCCGGCTGCCGTAGCGCGCGTTGACGAAATCGGCGGCCGTCACGTAGCCGTGCCGCTTCGCGATGCTCCACAGCTTCGGGAACACGACGAACGCGAACGGATAGATCAGGATCGTGTACGGCAGCGCGAAGAAGCCCATCGCGCCGGCGCCGAACACGAGCGCGGGCACCGCGACGAACGTATAGGCCGTGTAGAGATCGCCGCCGAGCAGGAACCACGTGACGATCGTGCCGAAGCGGCGTCCGCCGAGGCCCCATTCGTCGAGATGGGCGAGATCGCCGCGCCGCCAGTTCGCGGCCAGGAAACCGATGATCGTGACGCCGATGAACAGCAGGACGAAGACGAAGGTCGCGCCGAGATTCATTGCGCACCTCCTTGCGTGCCGCTCGCCTTCCACGCGTTCTTGGTCTTGAAGTACACGAACGCGGTGATCACCGCGCTGATGAAGACCCAAAGCAACTGGTACCAGTAGAAAAACGGAAAACCGAGCCATTGCGGCTCGATCTTGCTGTACGACGGCACCCAGACCATCGCGATCAGCGGCAGTACCAGCAGCCAGAGCCAGCGCTTGGCGGCCCGGTTGGCGTCGGCATCGTGAGCCATGACGTCTCCTCTTCTATCCCGGTTATCGATCTTGTTGAGCGGGTACGGCGCCGAGAGGAGCGGCAACACGGGTAGGCTGCGGCTCCCCTGGCTTCGCGCCAGTATAGGAGCCGCGAGCACGCGGTCAAGCGGGGGCGAACCCGAGGTGATCCGCCCCTTGTCGCGTGGCTGCACCGGCCCGCGCCGGTGCCTCCGGCGTCAGATCGCGAACGACGTGTCGCGTGCGCCGGTCGTTGCTTTCAAAGCTTTCACCCACTTGCGCGCGGGCAGCTTCAGCGTGTCCTCGATCAGCTTCGCGCGGGCGTCGAGCTGCGCGAACGGCACGTCGAGCGCCGGGCCCGAGAACGCGATCGCGATCCGGTTGCCGTCGTGCACTTCCGGCAGCGCGATCACGCGGTGATCGAACGCCGCGTTCAGGTGCTTCATGTTGCGCACGAAGCTCGGGTGATCGCCGAACAGGTTGATCGTCGCGATGCCGGCATCGGCCAGACAGCCGCGCACCGCGCGGTAGAACGCGACGCTGTCGAGCACGGGGCCGCGCGCGGTCGCGTCGTACAGGTCGATCTGGATCGCGCCGGTCGTGCCGCGGTTGGCCGCATCGTTGACGAAATCCCATGCGTCGGCTTCGTGCACGACGAGGCGTGCGTCGTCGGGCGGCAGCGCGAACATCGTGCGCGCGGCGACGATCACGGCCGGGTTCAGCTCGACGGCCTCGACCTTCGCGTGCGGCAGGAAACGATGCGCGAACTTCGTCAGCGCGCCGGTGCCGAGCCCGAGCTGGACGATCCGCTCGGGCGTTTCGAGGAACAGCAGCCACGCCATCATCTGCTGCGCGTATTCGAGCTCGATATGCAGCGGCTTCGAGATCCGCATCGCGCCCTGCACCCACTCGGTGCCGAAGTGCAGGAAGCGCACGCCGCCTTCTTCGGAGAACGTAACGGGCGCGAAGCGCGGCTTGCGCGGCGCTTCGAGCACCGGCACGTCGTCGTGTTCGTCGATGTCCGGGCGGCGCTTCACGCGCGGCGGCTGGAGTTTTTCGGAGCCGTTGTACGCGGACGGCTGGCGTTGCTTGAACGCGCGCGCCTCGGCGGACGCACGCTTGATCAGTCGGGTCATGATGGTTGAATCTCGCTGGGTGATGCTGGGTGATGCTGGATGAGCGGACGAGAGGATAGCATTGGTGGGGGTCAGGGCCGCCGGTGGCGAGAGCGGTCGGTCGACTGGCCATTCGGGCGACTTGCAGGCGACATGGGCGTACGGGATAATGTATCGCAATTGCGATGCAAAAGAGACCATCGCGATCGGCGTCATCGCGAGTGCCTGGCTCGTGCCGCCGCATCGGTCGCCGGTGGTGTACGCCACCTGCCTCGTGGTGCTGGTCGCGCTGCTGACTGCGGTGTGCTGGCTCAAGGGCGAGCAGCCCCGCTGGCGATGGGGCAACGACGACTGAGCGTCGACGCGACACGCAAGCCCATGCGTCGCGGTTCGTCAGCCACGCCCTTCCTTCCGCCATCGATGCGCCGCGACGGCGCTCTGTCGAACGGCTGAATTGTCTCGACTCTCCACGCGACGCAACAATGTGAAGCAACGGCCGCCCGGCCGGGCGTTCACATCGCATTTCCCGTCGGCAGCATCCGATTGCTGAACCGCCACCGCCCGTCGGTGGCCACTTCTCGCCTGCCCGCTCCTGACACCGCATTCGAACGGCCGCGCCGAATGCCTGCGCGGCCCTTGAAAATATACCCAAATAGGGATAAATTCATCGATGGATCCATACATCAAACCGCTGTACTGGCTCGGTTCGGCGCGCAAGGATTTGAAGGTCATGCCCGAAACCGTGCAGGACACGTTCGGCTATGCGCTGTATCTCGCGCAGACAGGGCGCAAGCACGATCAGGCCGAGCCCTTGACGGGATTCGGCTCGGCCGGCGTGCTGGAGATCGTGGAATCGGAAGACAACGGCACGTACCGCGCGGTCTACACGGTGAAGCTTGGAAACAGCGTCTACGTGCTGCACTGTTTCCAGAAGAAATCGCCGAGCGGCATCGCGACACCGAAGCCGGACAACGATCTGATCCGCGCGCGTCTGAAAGCAGCCGAAGCACACGCAACAGGAGAAAGGCGATGATCGAAATCGAACAGGGCAGCGGGAACGTCTACGCGGACCTGGGCATGCGCGATGCCGATGAAATGCGGGTGAAGGCCCAACTCGCCGCGAAGATCGCGGAAATCATCAAGGCACGCCAATGGACGCAGCAGCACGCGGCCCGGCTGCTCGGCATCACGCAGCCGAAGCTGTCGAACATGCTGCGCGGGCAGTTTCGCGGCGTGAGCGAAACGAAGATGCTCGAATGCCTGGCGAAGCTCGGACGCGACGTGCGGATCGTCGTCGGGCCCGACCGTCGGTCGGAAGCCGAAGGGCACATCGAAGTCGTATTCGCCACCTGACGACAGCGTCGTTTCGATCGCTCCGATGCGCGGGCCGTCCAGGCTACCGGCAGCGCCGGCCGATCAAAGCACGATTCGCCGCCAGTGTTCGAGCTTCTGCTCGAACGACAGCATCGCGTTCGCCGGGCTCGACGAAGGCAGCACGAGCGTCTCGTACCCGGCCCGGCCGATCACGTCGGCGAACCGCCCGGCCGTCTTGCCGTTGAAGCACACGCGCTTGAGCAACGGCGCATGCGCGCGCAGCGAATCGAAGTCGTTCGGCTTCGCGTTCCTGATCGCGGAATCCAGACTGCCCTGGCGATGGCACGCATCGAGGACGTCCCAGATGCCGATGCCGTGCGACAGCACGCGCTCGAGCCGCGCGTCGTACGGCAGTTCATGCAGCGTCGGTTCGCCGAGCACCGCGCCGAGCAGCCGCCAGAACTGGTTGGTATTTTGGTCAATTTGACATCTGGCCCATCACGGCTCGCCGTGGCCATCACCAACGTCTCGCGATATCCCTGCTATCTAGATCCGCCGAAACAGTCGCTCATCGAGCTAAAATTTGGCTCGATCGTGCTAAATTCTGGCTCGATCGTGCTATTCTCACGGCTTATGACAAAGCTCGGCGACGCCCTCTTTTCCAGTGCACAGCAACCCATTCTGGCCTGCCTGTTTGGGCAGCCCGAACAGTGGTTTCACGTCAAGGAGTTGATCCGGCTGACCAGTCTCGGTAGTGCCAGCGTCCAGCGTGAACTGAATCGTCTCGAAAAAGGTGGCCTCATCGAAACCAGACGCATCGCCAATCTCAAACAGGTGCGAGCGTTCGCCGGCAGCCCCATTTTCAGCGAGCTGCGTCTCATCATCCTCAAAACCTTCGGGGTCGTCGAAGTGCTCCGCGAAGCGCTGTCACCGCTGACCTCAGAGATACAACTCGCCTTTGTATACGGTTCGGTTGCCCAAGGCAGCGACCATGCCGGTAGCGACGTCGATGTTATGTTGGTCAGTGAGACGCTCAGCTATGGACAAATCATGGCCGCACTCGAATCGGCTGAAAGACAGCTCGGCCGCTCGGTCCAGATCACACAATACACTCACGAGGAATTTCTCGAACGGAAACGCAAAAGTCATCCGTTCCTCGCGGAAGTGCTGCGCCAACCGAAGCTGATGATTATAGGAACCGAGGACGACATTGACCGCATTGGATAACCTCGTACGCATCGGAAAACTCAAACCCCTTCCGGCGAACCGCGGCGAATTCGAGCATCTGCTCGGCTCGCTCGGACCTTGCTCGATACCGTCACAAGCAGCAACGGAATGGCAACGGAGAGCCAGTTCATCCTCGCCTACGATGCCGCTCACGCCGCGTTACGGGCTCACGGATACCGGAGCGACGAGCGATATCTGGTCTTTCAGTGTCTCGAACACACGATCGGCTGGCCGACCGAAAAATGGCGCGTGCTCGATACCTGCCATCGCAGGCGCAATGCGGCCGAATACGAGGGCAACATAGATCTTCCAGCGAGTCTGACCGCCGAGTTGGTTCGGCTCACTGCTGAACTCATTGAAACCGTATCTCTACTCGACCACCTGCTGCCGTCCACCTGATACTGCTTCACGGGATACTCTGAATCCAACGAGTTTCAGGGACGAATCCCGCGCCACTGCTCCAGCTTCTGCTCGAACGACAGCATCGCATTCGCCGGGCTCGACGAAGGCAGCACGAGCGTCTCGTACCCGGCCTGGCCGATCACGTCGGCGAACCGCCCGGCCGTCTTGCCGTTGAAGCACACGCGCTTGAGCAACGGCGCATGCGCGCGCAGCGAATCGAAGTCGTTCGGCTTCGCGTTCCTGATCGCGGAATCCAGACTGCCCTGGCGATGGCACGCATCGAGGACGTCCCAGATGCCGATGCCGTGCGACAGCACGCGCTCGAGCCGCGCGTCGTACGGCAGTTCATGCAGCGTCGGTTCGCCGAGCACCGCGCCGAGCAGCCGCCAGAACTGGTTGCGCGGATGCGCGTAATACTGCGCGGCGTCGAGCGACGCCTCGCCCGGAAAACTGCCGAGGATCATCGTGTGCGTATTCGCCGCGACGACCGGCGGAAAGCCTTGCAGCATCACGCGTCTCCGTACGACCCGACGGATCGCGGCCCGTCGCCGTGCGCGGCGAGATGGCACCACAGCGCCGGCAACATGCACTCGGTCACCATCAGCGGCTTGCCGTGACGCTGGAACACCGAGCGCCGCGCAACAAACGCATGCGGCGCGCGCGCACCCTGCAATGCATGGCTCGCGAGCGCATACAACGGATGACCGGCGATCACGCGCCGGCTGACGAGCGCCGAGCGCTCGACCTGCGGATCGCTGTACAGCAGTTCCGCGAGCGGCCGCGTGCGCAGCCGCCGCATGGCCTGCCACACACCCTTGCTGGCCGCGAGCGGCGCGATGCTGTGCGCGGCGACGTACGGCGTGCCGTCGACCGACAGGATCACCTCGCGCACCCACATCGGCGCGCGCGGCGAACTGGCGAGCGCGTCCGGCTCGTCGAACCACGGACAGTCGACGGCCTCGCGCGTCACGCGCACGTTCACGCGGCCGAGCCGCGCGAGATGCGCGGTCAGCGATCCGCCGCGCGTCAGCCAGTCGCGCTGGTCGAGCGTGCAGCCAGGCCGCGGCGTCTCGCGCCAGCCGGCCTGCGCGCCGTCGAATCGCATGCGCGCGTTCACGCGGCGCGCGACAGCAGCAGCGCGTTGGTCCGCTTCACGAAGCTCGCCGGATCGTCGAGCATGCCGCCTTCGGCCAGCAGCGCCTGATCGAACAGCAGATGGCACCAGTCGCCGAAATCGGCGCTGTCGGCATTCAACTGCTTCACGAGCGCGTGCTCCGGGTTGATCTCGAGGATCGGCTGCATCGCCGGCGCGTTCTGGCCGGCCGCCTTCAGCATCCGCTGCAGGTAGCCGCTCATGTCGTTGTCGTCCGCGACGAGGCACGACGGCGAATCGGTCAGGCGGAACGTGACGCGCACTTCCTTCACCTTGTCGCCGAGCGCTTCCTTCATCTTCTCGACGACCGGCTTGATCGCCTCGCCGGCCTGCTCCTGCGCCTTCTTCTCCTCGTCGTTCAGCTCGCCGAGATCGAGATCGCCGCGGGCCACGCTCGCGAGCGGCTTGCCGTCGAACTCATGCAGGAACGACAGCATCCATTCGTCGACGCGGTCGGTCAGCAGCAGCACCTCGACGCCCTTCTTGCGGAACACTTCCAGATGCGGGCTGTTCTTCGCGGCCTGCCACGTATCGGCGGTCACGTAGTAGATCTTGCTCTGCTCGGGCTTCATGCGCGACACGTAGTCGGCGAGCGACACGTCCTGCGCGTCGGTGTCGCCGTGCGTCGACGCGAAGCGCAGCAGCTTCGCGATGCGCTCGCGGTTCGCGTGATCCTCGCCGACGCCTTCCTTCAGCACCTGGCCGAACGCGCGCCAGAACGTCTTGTACTTCTCCTTGCCGGCGTCGTCTTCCGCGTTCGCGAGTTCCTCGAGCATCGACAGCGCGCGCTTGGTCACGCCTTCGCGGATCGCCTTCACGTCGCGGCTTTCCTGCAGGATCTCGCGCGACACGTTCAGCGGCAGGTCGGCCGAATCGACGACGCCCTTCACGAATCGCAGATATTGCGGCAGCAGCTGCTCGGCGTCGTCCATGATGAACACGCGCTTCACGTACAGCTTCAGGCCGCCGCGATAGTCGCGGTTCCACAGGTCGAACGGCGCGCGCGCCGGCACGAACAGCAGTTGCGTGTATTCGCTGCGGCCCTCGACGCGGTTGTGCGTCCACGTGAGCGGATCCTGGTGGTCGTGCGCGATGTGCTGGTAGAACTGCGTGTACTGCTCGTCGGTGACGTCGCTCTTCGAACGCGTCCACAGCGCGCTCGCCTGGTTGACGGTTTCGTCCTCGTCCTTCAGGACCATCTCGCCCTTTTCCTGATCCCACTCTTCCTTGCGCATCAGGATCGGCAGCGCGATGTGGTCGGAGTACTTCTGGATGATCGACTTCAGGCGGTGCGACGACAGCAGGTCGTCCTCGCCTTCGCGCAGGTGCAGCGTGATCGTCGTGCCGCGCTGCGCGCGCTCGATCGCGTCGATCGTGAAATCGCCCTCGCCGGCGCTTTCCCAGCGCACGGCCTCGTTCGCCGGCAGGCCGGCGCGGCGCGTTTCGACGGTGATCTTGTCCGCGACGATGAAGCCCGAGTAGAAGCCGACGCCGAACTGGCCGATGAGCGCCGCGTCCTTCTGCTGGTCGCCCGACAGCTTCGTGAAGAATTCCTTGGTGCCCGAACGCGCGATCGTGCCGAGGTTCGCGATCGCCTCGTCGCGGCTCATGCCGATGCCGTTGTCGTCGATCGTGATCGTGCGCGCGGCCTTGTCGAAGCCGATGCGGATGCGCAGGTTCGGATCGTTCTCGTACAGCGCGTTGTCCGCGAGCGCTTCGAAACGCAGCTTGTCGGCCGCGTCGGACGCGTTCGACACCAGTTCGCGCAGGAAGATTTCCTTGTTGCTGTAGAGCGAATGAATCATCAGGTGGAGGAGTTGCTTGACCTCTGCCTGAAAGCTCATCGTTTCGTGTGCCATGGATGCTGTTTCCTCTTACTTGAACGGGAAAGGGGTGACGCCGGCGCCCGGCGCGCGATGCCGGCGGACCCATGAAGGACGACCGCCTGGCGCCAGCGGTTTGCGCGCGTATCTGGGGACGGCACGCGGCATTTCAAGAGCCGGCCTGCCGCGCCGCGTCACGACGCGCGCCGCACCGCCGAGTCGATGTAGCCCGCCAGCAGCCCCGGCAACGCCGGATCGCCGCAATTCGCGACGTTGAAGCGCATCCACGTGGACGGCGACTGCTGCGGCGAGAACAGGCTGCCCGGCGTCAGCAGGAAGCCGGCCTCGTGCGCGACCGCCGCGAGCGCGTCCGAATCGACGCCCGTATCGGCCCACAGGAACATCCCGGCCGCCGGCATCGTGAAGAGCCCGAGCCCCGTGCGCTCGAGCATCCGCGCGGTCTTGTCGCGCACGCCGTCGAGCCGCGCGCGCAGCCGCTCGACGTGGCGCCGGTAATGCCCTTCGGTCAGGATCTTGTACAGCACGCGCTCGTTGAGCTCGGGCGTGGTCATCCCGACCAGCATCTTCTGGTCGGTCACCGCCTTCGCGATTTCCGGCGCGCAGGCCACGTAGCCGACCCGCAGGTTCGCCGCGAGCGTCTTCGAATAGCTGCCGAGATAGATCACGCGCTTCAACTGGTCGAGGCTCGCGAGGCGCGTGGCCGGATAGCTTGGCGGGCACAGGTCGCCGTACACGTCGTCCTCGACGACGAGGAAATCGTAGGCCTCCGCGAGCTTCAGGATCCGGAACGCCTGCGCGGCCGACAGCGACGTGCCGGTCGGGTTCTGCAGCACCGAGTTGATCACGAGCATCTTCGGCCGCCACATCTGCACCAGGGTTTCGAGCGCGTCGAGGTCGGGGCCGTCGGGCGTATACGGCATCCCGACGAGTTGCGCGCCCTGCGCCGCGAAACGGCCGAACATCTGGAACCATGCCGGATCGCCGACGATCACCGCGTCGCCCGGCCGCATGTAGATCCGCGAAATCAGGTCGATCGCCTGCGTGATGCCCGACACCAGCACGATCTGTTCGGGCTTCGCGCCGATCTCGACTTCGGCCAGACGCGTCTGCAGTTGCTGGCGCAGCGGCAGGAAGCCCTGCGCGGTGCCGAAGCCGAGCATCTGCGCGCCCGACTGGCGCCCGAGCGCGCGCAGCGCACCGGTGATCAGCTCGCCGTCGAGCCAGCGGCCCGGCAGGTAGCCGAGGCCCGGGCCCTTCTCCGGGCTGACGGTGTGCAGCATGTTGCGCAGCAGCCAGACGACGTCGATCGTGTTGTGCACGGGCGCGGCCTCGGCCACGCGCGCGACGCCGTCGGCCGGCTGCGGGCCGGCGCCCGTGCGCTCGCGCACGTAGAAGCCGGAGCCGCGCCGCGAGTCGAGGTAGCCCTGCGCGACGAGGCGCTCGTAGGCCTCGACGACGGTGAAGCGCGACACGCTCTTGTCGAGCGCGAGCTTGCGGATCGACGGCATGCGCATGCCGGGACGGAACACGCGTTCGTCGATCCGCCGCCGCGCCCACTGGACCAGCTGGTCGACGAGCGTGAGCGTGGCCGTGTCGTGCGGCGCGGGAATCTGGGCGAGTGGGACGGTGGACATGGGCGGCGGCTCCAACTGTACCGAAGGCTATCGCGCCGATTGTACCGTTACTGTGCCGGTAGCGACGATTACAGTTGACCGGAATGGCGATCGTGCGGCCGCCGTTCCGGCCGCGCCATACCAGGCGCCGCGCCCGCCGGCCCGCATCGCGGCCGGTGCGCCGGCCGGCCCGGCCCCCGCCCGGTACGTGGTCCGCCTACCATGACACTTTCGCTTCCCGACCGACGCTCATGCCAGCCCGCTCCCTGACACTCGACCATCTCGTGATTGCCGCGCGCACCCTCGACGAAGGCGTGCGCCATGTCGCCGACGCGCTCGGCATCGAACCGGCCGGCGGCGGCCGCCACCCGCTGATGCGGACCCACAATGCGCTGTTCGGCGCGTGGGGCGGGCTCTACCTCGAAGTGATCGCGATCGACCCCGATGCGCCCGCGCCGGGCGACGATGCGAAGCTGCCGCGCGCGCGGCTGTTCGGGCTCGACGATCCGGCGATTCAGGCTCGGCTCGCGCAGGGCCCGTTTCTCGCGCACTGGGTCGCCCGCGTCGACCGCCCGCGCCAGCTTGCGCTGTGGCAGCGCCAGTACCCGGCCCGCATCGCGCCCGTCGTCGCGATGCGGCGCGGCGACCTGAGCTGGGGCCTCACGGTGCCCGACGACGGCAGCTTCCCCGCATGGCAAGGGGCGGGCGACGGCCTCGTGCCGTCGCTGATCCAGTGGGACAGCCCGCGCCATCCGGCCGACTCGCTGCCGAACGACGGCGTCGCGCTGAAGGCGCTCAAGGGCGCCCATCCGCGTGCGGATACGATCCGCGAGCAACTCGACTGGCTCGGCGCCGCGCACCTGCTCGACGTCGAATCCACCGACGGCCCGCCCGCGCTCGTCGCCGAATTCGACACGCCGCAGGGCACGCGCACGCTGCGCTGAGCTCGCTGACGCCCGTTCCATTACACACACCCAGCAAGACGGAGACACCCACGAATGAATTCGCGCGAAACCCGCGGCATGCTGCTCGGCCTCATCGGCGTGATGATCTTCAGCCTGACGCTGCCGATGACGCGGATCGTCGTATCCGAACTCAATCCGCTGCTCAACGGCCTCGGCCGCGCGCTCGCCGCCGCCGTGCCGGCCGGCCTGCTGCTGTGGTGGCGCCGCGAGCCGCTGCCGACCCGCGCGCAACTGAAGAGCCTCGCGATCACGTCGGCCGGCGTGATCATCGCGTATCCGGTGTTCTCCGCCTGGGCGATGAAATCGGTGCCGGCCTCGCACGGCGCGGTGGTCAACGGGTTGCAACCGTTGTTCGTCGCGCTGTACGCGGCGTGGCTGTCGCACGAACGGCCGTCGAAGGCGTTCTGGGCCAGCGCGGTGGCCGGCAGCGCGCTCGTGATCGCGTTCGCGCTGCGCGACGGCGGCGGCACCGTGCAGGCCGGCGACGCGCTGATGCTCGTCGCAGTCGGCATCGGCGCGCTCGGCTATGCGGAAGGCGCGCGCCTCGCGCGCCAGATCGGCGGCTGGCAGGTGATCTGCTGGGCGCTCGTCGTGTCGGCGCCATTCCTCGTGCTGCCGGTCGGCTGGCTCGCGTGGACGCAGCACGCCGCGCATCCGGGCCCGCTCGCCCTGCGCACCTGGCTCGCGTTCGGGTACGTGACCCTCTTTTCGCAATTCATCGGCTTTTTCGCGTGGTACGCGGGGCTCGCGATGGGCGGCACCGCGCGCGTCGGCCAGGTGCAACTGCTGCAGATTTTCTTCACGATCGCCTTTTCCGCGCTGCTGTTCGGCGAAACGGTCACGCCGTCCACGTGGCTGTTCGCGGCGGCCGTGATCGCGACCGTGGTGCTCGGGCGCCGCTCGGCGGTGGCCACGGCACCGCGCCCCGCTCGCGCCGGCTGATGAGGTGCGCCATAATGGACGCTTTGCCTGATCGGTATTGCCTACCCAGCCGCGAAGGCTTCATCGTGCTCGCGCTCGCCCACCCGGCGGCGTCGAAGCGATCCGCCCGAACGACCTTTCTTGACTGACCACGATATCCGAACGAGGAGACTATGAATCCGAGCGACCTGCATCCGCCGCACTGGCAGCTTTCCGAACGCGCCCGCAAGCTGACGAGCTCTGCGATCCGCGAGATCCTGAAGGTCACGGAACGCCCCGAGGTCATCTCGTTCGCCGGCGGCCTGCCCGCTCCCGCGACGTTCCCGGCGGAACGCATGCGCGCCGCCGCCGACCGCGTGCTGCGCGACGCGCCGGCCGCGGCACTCCAGTACAGCGCGACCGAAGGCTACCTGCCGCTGCGCGAGTGGATCGCCGAGCGCTACAGCGTGCGCGTGTCGCAGGTGCTGATCACGACCGGTTCGCAGCAGGCGCTCGACCTGCTCGGCAAGGCGCTGATCGACCCGAACAGCCCGATCCTCGTCGAAACCCCGACCTACCTCGGCGCGCTGCAGTCGTTCTCGCTGTATGAGCCGCGCTACGTGCAGGTGCCCACCGACGAGCAGGGCCTGCTGCCGGCAGGTCTTACCCCCGAACTCACGCAAGGCGCGCGCCTGCTGTACGCGCAGCCGAACTTCCAGAACCCGACCGGCCGCCGCCTGCCCGTCGAGCGCCGCCGCGCGCTCGCCGCGTTCGCGCAGTCGAGCCCGTTCCCGGTGCTGGAGGACGATCCGTACGGCGCGCTGAACTACCAGGGCGAGCCGCTGCCGACGATGCTGTCGATGGCGCCCGACCACGTCGTGCACCTCGGCACGTTCTCGAAGGTGCTCGCGCCGGGCCTGCGGATCGGCTACATCATCGCGCCCGAGGAACTCCACTTCAAGCTCGTGCAGGCCAAGCAGGCCACCGACCTGCACACGCCGACGCTCACGCAGCGCATCGCGCACGAAGTGATCAAGGACGGCTTCCTCGACGAGCACATCCCGACGATCCGCGAGCTGTACAGCGCGCAGTGCGACGCGATGCTCGGCGCGCTCGCGCGCCACATGCCGGAAGGCGTCACGTGGAACCGCCCGGAAGGCGGGATGTTCATCTGGGTGAACCTGCCCGCGCAGATCGACAGCATGAAGCTGCTCGCCGCGGCCGTCGACAACCACGTCGCCTTCGTGCCGGGCGCGCCGTTCTTCGCGGAGAACGCGCAGCAGAACACGCTGCGCCTGTCGTTCGTGACGGTGCCGCCCGAGAAGATCGAGGAAGGCGTCGCGCGTCTCGGCAAGCTGCTGCGCGAGCGCCTCGGCGAGCGCCTCTGATCCCCCTTTTTCCCTGTCACGACTCTCTACGAGGAATCGAACGCATGGCTAACGTCTACGACAAACTGAAGTCGCTCGGCATCGAGCTCCCGACCGCCGGCGCGCCGGCCGCCGCCTACGTGATGAGCGCGCAAAGCGGCAACACGGTCTACCTGTCGGGCCACATCGCGAAGAAGGACGGCAAGGTCTGGGCCGGCAAGCTCGGCGCGGATCTGCAAACGGAAGACGGCAAGGCGGCCGCCCGCTCGATCGCGATCGACCTGCTCGCGACGCTGCACGCGCACACCGGCGACCTGAACAAGGTCACGCGCATCGTCAAGCTGATGAGCCTCGTCAACTCGACGCTCGACTTCACCGAACAGCACGTCGTGACGAACGGCGCATCGGAGCTGATCGCCGAAGTGTTCGGCGACGCGGGCAAGCATGCGCGCTCGGCGTTCGGCGTCGCGCAGATCCCGCTCGGCGCGTGCGTCGAGATCGAACTGATCGCCGAAGTCGCGTAACGCGCGCGTCGCGATGGCCGGCCGTCCGGTTCGCTTCAAGCAGGTCGACGTGTTCACGTCGGCGCCGTTCAAGGGCAATCCGCTCGCCGTGGTGTTCGACGCCGATTCGCTCGGCGACGACACCATGCTCGAGATCGCCCGCTGGACGAACCTGTCGGAAACGACGTTCCTCTGCACGCCGACCGATCCGGAAGCCGACTATCGCGTGCGGATCTTCACGACGGGCGGCGAACTGCCGTTCGCCGGCCACCCGACACTCGGCACCGCGCACGCGTTCCTCGAAAGCGGCGCGCGGCCGCGCACGCCGGGCCGGCTGATCCAGCAGTGCGGGGTCGGCCGGGTCGCGCTGCGCGAGCAGGCCGGCGGCTGGGCGTTCGCCGCGCCGCCGGCGCGCGTCACGCCGCTCGACCGTTCGGACTACGCGGCACTGGCCGCCGCGCTGCGCAGCGACGCGCTCGACCTCGATGCCGAGCCGTGCGCGGTGGACAACGGCGCGCCGTGGCTGGTCGTGCGGCTGAAGTCGGCCGACGCGTGCATCGGCCTGTCGCCCGATCCGGCCGCACTGGCGGCACTGACCCGCCGCTACGGCGTGGACGGCCTCGCCGCCTATGCACCGCACGCCGAAGGCGGCCCCGCGACGTTCGAGATCCGCTGCCTGATGACGGGCGGTACGTTCGGCACGCCCGGCGAGGATCCCGTCACCGGCAGCGCGAACGCCGCGCTGGCCGGGCTGCTGACGCGGCAGGAACGCCGCCCCGGCCCGTCGTATACGGCCCGCCAGGGCACGGCGATCGGCCGCGACGGCCGCGTCTTCGTCCGCTACGACGAAGACGGCACGACCTGGATCGGCGGCCAAGTCGTCACGGTCGTCGACGGCACGTTCCGTTCACCCCACTGACATTTCGCGATGTGCGATGGTACGGGCGCGTCCGGCGCCCCGCGCTTTGCCCAACTATCGCAAAAACGTTCCAACCAGTAATATCGGGCCTAATCCGTTGTTTCGGAGGTCTGTCCATGGTTGCGCGTCCCGCGAACGAACAGACGTCGGGACAATCCGAACCATAGCCGGCCATCCAGACGGATGGCGCACGCGAGCAGGACGCCACCCTCTTCGATGAGCTCCGCCCGGTCCAACCACACGCCGCCGAACCGGCCGCTGCGCGCGCCGCGCAAGTCGCGCCGGCGTGCGCTGTTTGCCATCCCGCTGCTCGGGATGCTGGCGCTCGCGCTGCTGTGGGCCGTGATCATCGCGCGCCTGTCCGTTGAAAAGGACAGTGCGTACAAGGAAGCGGCGGCTTCCGCGGCGATCCTGTCGTCCGCGCTCGAGCAGCATACGGTCAAGGCGATCCACCAGGTCGACCAGATCACCCGCTTCGTCAAGTTCGAATTCGAGAAATCGCCGGCGCGCTTCAATCTCGCGAGCGCCGTCGAGAAAGGCGTCGTGCCGAGCGATACGCTGATCCAGGTGTCGCTCGTCAACGCGAAAGGCATCCTGTTCGCGAACACCGCCGAACTCCATCCGCAGCCGATCAACCTGTCCGACCGCGAGCACTTCAAGGTCCACCTCGCGCACAACGACGATCGCCTCTTCATCAGCAAGCCCGTGCTCGGCCGCGTGTCGAGCCACTGGACGCTGCAGATGACGCGGCGCCTGAACAATCCGGACGGCAGCTTCGCCGGCATCGTCGTGGTGTCGGAGGACCCGAGCTACTTCACGAACGATTTCTACAACAACGCGGCCATCGGCAAGGAAGGCGTGATCGCGGTCGTGTCCGACACGGGCGCCGTGCTCGCGCGGCGCACGGGCTCGGTGAACAACGCGCCGGGCGCGTTCTCCGCGTCGGGCGTCTACCCGATCGCGGAGCGCGTGACCGGCACGATCATCGATCCGATCGACGGCGTGACGCGCATCGTGTCGTACCGCCACCTCGACGGCTACCCGCTCGCGGTGATGGTCGGGCTGTCGCAGACGGAAGAGTTCGCGGACTACACCCACACGCGCAACGTTTACCTGCTGATGACGAGCTTCATCACGCTCGCGATGCTCGCGTTCTTCGGCGTCGCGACCGGCCTGATCGGCAAGCTGCTCGGCCGCGAGCGCGAAATGACCCAGCTTGCCGAATACGACCTGCTCACCGGCCTCGCGAACCGCTATGCAACGCTGCGCGGGCTGCGCAACGACGTGTCGATGCCCGCGAGCATGTCGCGGCTCGGGCTGCTGTTCATCGATCTCGACAACTTCAAGACCGTCAACGACACGCTCGGCCACAACGCCGGCGACATCGTGCTGCAGATGACCGCGTCGCGCCTGGCCGATGCGGTCGGCGACGAAGGCTCGCTCGCGCGCATCGGCGGCGACGAGTTCGTCGTCGTGATGAAGGGCGACGACGTCGAGCGGCGCGCGGTGCGGCTCGCGGAAGCGATCATCCGGATGTTCAGCGAGCCGTTCGACGTACGCGGCAGCTCGTTCGTGCTGCATGCGAGCATCGGCATCGCGCTGCACACCGTCGCGAACGAAAGCGAGATCGACCTGCTGAAAAAGGCCGACCTCGCGATGTACAGCGCGAAGGACGCCGGCAAGAACTGCTACCAGTTCTATGCGCCGCACCTGTCGCATCGCGCCGACCACCTGATGCGCTGGGAACAGCAGTTGCGCGTCGCGCTCGCCGAGGGGCAGCTGTTCCTCGCGTACCAGCCGAAGATCGACCTCACGCACCGCATGATCACCGGCTTCGAGGCGCTCGCACGATGGGACCATCCCGAGCACGGCGTGATCTCCGCGAACGAATTCATTTCGATTGCCGAATCGACCGGCCTGATCGTGCCGATCGGCGACTTCGTGATCCGCACCGCATGCGAGCAGATCGCGCGCTGGCGCGACGAGGGCCACGACACGCTGACGCTCGCGGTCAACATCTCGCCCGTGCAGTTCTGGCGCGGCGACCTGATCGAGACGATCTCGCAGGCGCTGCACGACACCGGCATCGACGCGAACCGGCTCGAGATCGAGATCACCGAAACCGCGATGATGGAATATCCGGAACTCGTGTCCGAGAAGATCGTCGCGCTGAAGAAGCTCGGCATCCGGATCGCGCTCGACGATTTCGGCACCGGCTATTCGTCGCTGTCGTACCTGCACCGCTTCTCCGTCGACACGCTGAAGGTCGACCGCTCGTTCGTGCAGGCGATTCCGAACGATCGCAGCGTGTGCGTGATGGTGTCGTCGATCGTGCATCTCGCGCGCTCGCTCGGACTGACCGTCGTCGTCGAGGGCACGGAGACCGAGGAGCAGATCACGTGGCTGTCCGCGCTCGGCGAAATCGAGGCGCAGGGCTTCCTGTTCTCGCGCCCGGTGCCGGCCGACGCGATTCCCGCGCTGATCGCACGCTTCGGCGTGCGCGGCGAGCGCCTGAACGTCGTCGCGCAACGCGCGACCGGCAGCACGGGCAGCTGAACACCACACCGCTGCCGCCGCGACGCGGGTTGCGCGCCGCCGCAATTGTTACGTTTTCCGATCCGATCGTTTAGTTCATTAACTAGCGTTTTCGCGCATGGTAGTGTCACGATGCGCGGCGGACAATCGGGAGGGCCGACGTGTCGGCGGGCCGCCGGCGCGGCCATACGCGAGAGATCCGGCCCTGCGCCAACCACACAATCATGACAACCGTCGAAGTCGAAGCGACCGCGCGTGTCGAAGAGGCACCCGCATCCCTATGGGCCTTGTTCAAGGTCGTCGCCGGCATTTCGGCCGTCTCGTGGGGCGGACTTTCGATGATGGCGCAACTCGAACGCCACTACGTGGAGCGGCTGCAGCGCATCGAGCCGCACGTCTTCGGCGATCTCGTCGCGCTCGCATGGCTCGTACCGGGCCCCGTCGGCTGCAACGTCGCCGTGCAGGTCGGCCAGACGCTGCACGGTCGCGCCGGCGCATGGGTCGCCGGCATCGCGAGCGTGCTGCCGTTCTCGATCCTGATGACGCTGTTCGCGATCTTCTATCAGACGCCGCTCGTGCGCTCGCTCGCCGCGCCGATGCTGATCAATCACTTCGGGATGGTGCTCGCCGCGCTGATCGGCGTCACGTGGGTCAAGCAGGTGCGCTCGCTCGCGCGCACGCGGCTCGAACAGACGATCGCCGCGCTATCGACGATTCTGCTCGCTTTCGCGCATAGTCCGGCCGCTTTCGTCGGGATTCTGTTCGCCGCGTTTGCAGCAGGCTGGCTGACGGGGCCGTCGCAACGCGACGCGGTCGATTTCACGTTGTCGAAACGCGACCGCGGCCTGCTCGTGCTGCTCGGCGTGCTCGTCGTGCTGTTCGCGGTGCCGCTGCCGGGCGATTACCAGGCGGACCTGCTCTGGCCGCGCCTCGCGGGCGCCGGCATGACGCTGTTCGGCGGCGGCTTCTCCGCGCTGCCGGTGCTCAAGACGCTGTTCGTGTCGCCGGCGACGGGCATCTCCGATCACGACTTCACGCTCGCCTTCGCGCTGTCGCCGGTCGCGCCGGGGCCGCTGCTGAACGTCGTGCCGTTTCTCGGCTACCTGACCGACGGCTGGATCGGTGCGCTGCTCGCCACGGCCGCGCTGTTCATTCCGTCGGGATGCCTCGTCGTATTTGCGCAGAACCACCTGCTCCGGCTCAAGCGCCATTCGCGCTTCGAGCACGGGATGCGCCTGCTGCGCGCGGCGACGACGGGCTTTCTCGTCGTCGCCGTCGTGAAGATCCTGCATCGCGAGCCGGCCGATCCTGTTTACTGGCTGACGGGCGCTTTCGCGACGCTGTGCTTCACGCGCTTCAAGGTGCCCGTCTATGCCGTGTACGGCGCGGTCGCCGTCGCATGCAGCGTGTGGCTGTGGGCCGCGCACTGACGGGCGGCGGCCATCGCCCTGCCCGGCGCGGCCCGCGTTGCCGCTTCAACCGGCCTGCACGGCGACCCGGCGTGCCATCCAGCGGGCGCGCAGCGCGTCGTACGCGAGGTTGAAGCAGAACGTGTAGGGCAGGAAGAACAGCACGATGCCGAGGTCGAGCAGCAGCGCCTCGACGAGGCTCACGTTCAGCCACCACGCGGCAACCGGCACCACCATCGCGACGAGGCCGAGCTCGAACGTCACCGCGTGCGCGATCCGCATGCCGAGCGTGCGCGACAACCCGGCGCGCCGCTCGAAGCGGTCGAACAGCGCGTTGAAGGTCATGTTCCACGCCATCGCGATCAGCGACACCATCACCGTCAGCACGCCGACGTGCGACACCGGCATGTCGAGCAGCCACGCGCCGATCGGCGCGCACAGCGCGATCGCCACCAGTTCGAACGTCAGCGCGTGCAGCAGGCGCTCCGTCACCGTTTTGTTGATCTGTTTCATGATGCGCTCCCATGCGTTAGCTGATCCATGCCGGCCATTCTGATCGGCGATACCGTACCAATCCAGTTTGATATCATCGGTTTTACCGATATAACGCTGCCCGGAGCACCGCATGCACCACGCCCCCGAAGCCCTGCTCGCCTTCGTCGAAGCGGCGCTGCTCGGCTCGTTTACGGCCGCCGCCCGCAAGCTCGGCAAGCGTCAGTCGACGGTGTCGGAAGCGATCGCGAATCTCGAAATCGATCTCGGCGTGCAGTTGTTCGATCGCTCGACCCGCGCGCCGACGCTCACCGAGGCCGGCCGCGCGCTACTGCCGCAGGTGCAGCGCGCGCTCGAGGCCAGCGCGGCGATCGATCGCACGGCCGCCCGGCTCGCGCGCGGCGAGGAAGCGCGGCTCACGCTCGTCGTGTCCGATACGTACCAGTCGAAGCGCTACGAGGAAACGTTGATGGCGCTCGAACGGCGCTTTCCGGCGCTCGAACTCGAATGCCAGATCGCCGAGCACGACGACGTGCTCGACCTGATCCAGCAAGGCCGCGCGCAACTCGGGCTGATGGCCGCGCGAGCGGCCTACCCGGCCGATATCGGCGCGGCGACGGTGGCGGAGGAATCGGAGATCGGGCTGTTCGTCGGCCGCACGCATGCGCTCGCCGAATACGGCGACGCCGAAGTGCCGCATGCGGCGCTGCGCGACGTGCGCGAACTGCGCCTCAATACCTACGTGACGACCGAAGGCCGCGGCACCGACGACCGGATCGTCGTCGGCACGCAGCACTGGCTGGCGCCGAGCTACCTGATGCTGCTGGAGATGGCGGTGCTGGGGTTCGGCTGGGCGGAGCTGCCGCGCTGGATGGTCGAACACTTCGCGCGCGACCGCCTGTGCGAGCTGCGTGCACGCGGGTGGCCGCGCCGCGTGCGGGTGGATGCGGTCTGGTCGCGCAACCGGCCGCTCGGCCCGGCCGGTTCATGGCTGCTCGATGCGATGCTGGCCGCGTAGCGGCGCGTGCGCCGGGCCCGCGGCTGAAAGCAGCGGCCTGACGCCGGCCGGTCAGAAGCCGCGCGACAGCACGGCCGCGCCGATCGTGACGACGCCGAGCACGAGATTCACGACGACGAGCAGGCGCATCGCGTTCACCGCGCGCGCGCCGTCCGGCCAGTTTTGCGCCTGCACCGCACGGCGGATGCGCGGAAACAGCGCGAAGCGGATGTGCCCGAAGATCAGCATCATCACGACGCCGAGCCCCGCCATCGCATGCAGCGACCACGTCGCATGCGCGCCGCCGAAGCTCATCAGCAGGAAGCCGCCGGACAGCAGGATCACGATCACGGCCCCTGAAACCCAGTTGAAGAAGCGGCCGAACACGCCCTCGATCAGCGGCAAGCGCAGCTGCGGCGACAGGTCGGACAGCGCCGGGCGCAAGCAGAAGTGTGCGAAGACCATCCCGCCCACCCACACGGCGACGGCCAGCAGATGAAGAAACAGCGCGACGGCAACGGCGTGGGACATGAGGACGATCCTGTGATGAGTGGGGTGCAGCGAACGGCCGCGTCGCACGCGGCATCGAGCGACGTTCGACCCGCCAGCCGCGCGGCGGTTCAGGCCCTCGGCGCGATTTCACACTATTTTGCAAATTCCGCGTGACAGCGCCACGCTTGCTTACCCGAATCCCTCGCCCAAAAGAAAAAGCCGCACACCCGCCGAAGCGGACGTGCGGCCTGCGACCGCGGCCGAACCGGATGTTCCGGACGAACCGGACGACCGCGCGACGTCAGCCGAGCAGCGGACGCAGCTCGGTGACGACCTTGAGCTTCGTGTCCGGCGCGCGGCCCTTGCGAGCGCGCTTTCCGATGTGCGGCGCGAGCCCCGCGTACGACAGCGTCTCGTCCTGCACCTTGCCGCCGCGCCCCGTGCCAATCAGCACGACGCCGGCCGGATCGATCGCCAGCGCCTGCACGAGCGTTTCCTTGTCGTCGAGCGCCATCAGGATCACGCCGCGCCCGCCGCCGGACAGCGTCTTCATCTCGTCCATCCCGAACACGAGCAGCCGCCCGCCGCTCGACAGGCACGCGACCTGCGTCGCGTTCGGCAGCACCGGCATCGGCGCGAGCGGCACCGCACCTGCATCGATCGTCATGAACGACTTGCCGGCCTTCACGCGGCTCACCATGTCGCCGACCTTCGCGAGGAAGCCGAAGCCGTTGCTCGACGCGAGCAGCAGTTGCTGGTCGGCCGGCGCCGCGTAGTAGTGCATCAGGTGCGAGCCCGATTCGAGCTCGATCAGCGACGTGACCGGCACGCCGTCGCCGCGCCCGCCCGGCAGCACCGCCACGTCGACCGAGTACACGCGGCCGCTGCTGCCCCACGCGATCAGGCGATCCGGCGTGCGGCACTGGAACGCCGCGTACAGGTGATCGCCCGCCTTGAACGTGAAGCCGGCCGGATCGAGCCCGTGGCCCTTCAGCGCGCGCACCCAGCCCTTCTGCGACACGACCACCGTCACCGGCTCGTCGACCACCTTCGCCTCGAACGTCGCGCGCTTTTCCTGCTGGATCAGCGTGCGGCGATCGTCGCCATACTGCTTCGCATCGGCCTCGATCTCCTTGATCATCAGCCGCTTCATCGCGCTTTCGTTCGCGAGCAGTTCCTCGAGCTTCGCCTTCTCGTCGCGCAGCCCTTCGAGTTCCTTCTCGATCTTGATCTTCTCGAGCCGCGCGAGCTGGCGCAACCGGATTTCGAGGATGTCCTCGGCCTGCCGCTCGCTGAGGCCGAACGCACTCATCAGCGCGGCCTTCGGCTCGTCAGACTCGCGGATGATGCGGATCACCTCGTCGATGTTCAGGAAGACGATCATCCGCCCTTCGAGGATGTGGATGCGATCGTCGACCTTCGCGAGACGATGGCGGCAACGGCGCGTCATCGTCAACTGGCGGAACTTCACCCATTCGTCGAGGATCGTCAGCAGGCCCTTCTGGCCCGGCCGGCCGTCGGCGCCGATCATCACGAGGTTCAGCGTCGCGTTCGATTCGAGGCTCGTGTACGCGAGCAGCGTGTTCACGAATTCCGTCTGGTCGATCGTGCGCGACTTCGGCTCGAACACGAGCCGCACGGCCGCTTCCTTGCCCGACTCGTCGCGCACCGCGTCGAGCAGGTCGAGCATCGCCTTCTTCGTGTTCAGCTGCTCGGGCGTCAGCGTCTTCTTGCCGAGCTTGAGCTTCGGATTGGTCAGCTCCTCGATTTCCTCGAGCACCTTCTGGCCCGACGTGTTCGGCGGCAGCTCGGTCACGACGAGCTGCCACTGGCCGCGCGCGAGATCCTCGATCTTCCACTTCGCACGCACCTTCAGGCTGCCGCGGCCCGTTTCGTACGCCGCCGAGATTTCGGTGTCGCTCGAGATGATCTGGCCGCCGCCGGGGAAATCCGGGCCGGGAATCAGGTTCATCAGCTCCGCGTGCGTGAGCTTCGGATTGCGGATCAGCGCGACCGCCGCGGCCGCGACTTCGCGCAGGTTGTGCGACGGGATTTCGGTGGCGAGGCCGACCGCGATGCCCGATGCGCCGTTCAGCAGCACGAACGGCATGCGGCTCGGCAGTGTCTTCGGCTCCTCGAACGAACCGTCGTAGTTCGGCATGAAGTCGACCGTACCCTGGTCGATTTCGTCGAGCAGCAGCTTCGAGATCGGCGTGAGCCGCGCTTCGGTGTAACGCATCGCCGCCGCGCCGTCGCCGTCGCGCGAGCCGAAGTTGCCCTGCCCGTCGATCAGCGGATAGCGCAGCGAGAAATCCTGCGCGAGCCGCACGAGCGCGTCGTACGCCGACTGGTCGCCATGCGGGTGGTATTTACCGAGCACGTCGCCGACCACGCGCGCCGACTTCACCGGCTTCGCGTCGGGCCCCAGGCCCATTTCGTTCATCGCGAACAGGATCCGGCGCTGCACCGGCTTCTGGCCGTCGCACACGTCGGGCAGCGCGCGGCTTTTCACGACGCTGACCGCGTAGCTGAGATATGCCTGCTCCGCGTAGTTGCCGAGCGTCAGCGCGTCGCTCTCGGGCGCGTCGGGGCTGGCGAAGAGATCGGAAGTGTTGTCGTCCATCTGAATTCCGTATTCGTAAGTGGCGTGAGGCCGGGCCGGGCGTCATGCCCGGCCGCGCGGAAGCGGCGGTGCAGTGTTCGATGTCAAGCGGTGCTGATGCGCCAGCGGATGCGCGTTTGCGACGCCGCCACGGGCGCGAAGCCGCCGCGCATCAGTGCCGATTGGCGTCGAACACTGCACTAAATGTCCGCTTCGACTTCGTTGCCCTTTTCCTCGAGCCAGCCGCGCCGCGCGGCTGCCTCGCCCTTGCCCATCAGCATCGTCATCCGCGCGACCGTCGCCTCGTAGTCGAGCTCGCCGAGCTTCACCGGCATCAGGCGGCGCGTGTCGGGATTCATCGTCGTGTCCCACAGTTGCTCGGCGCTCATTTCGCCGAGGCCCTTGAAGCGGCTGATGCTCCACTGCGTGTCGCGCACGCCGTCCTTGCGCAGCTTGTCGAGGATCGCTTCGAGCTCGCCGTCGTCGAGCGCATAGAGCTTCTGCGCGGGCTTCTTGCCGCGCGCGGGCGCATCGACGCGAAACAGCGGCGGGCGCGCGACGTACACGTGGCCGCGCTCGATCAGTTGCGGGAAATGCTTGAAGAACAGCGTGAGCAGCAGCACCTGGATGTGCGAGCCGTCGACGTCCGCGTCCGACAGGATGCAGATCTTGCCGTAGCGCAGGTTCGACAGGTCGACGGTGTCGTCCGGGCTGTGCGGATCGACGCCGATCGCGACCGAGATGTCGTGCACCTCGTTGTTCGCGAACAGGCGGTCGCGCTCGGTTTCCCACGTGTTCAGCACCTTGCCGCGCAGCGGCAGGATCGCCTGGTATTCCTTGTCGCGGCCCATTTTCGCGGAGCCGCCCGCCGAGTCGCCCTCGACGAGAAACAGTTCGTTGCGCGCGATATCTTCCGTCTCGCAATCGGTCAGCTTGCCGGGCAGCACCGCGACGCCCGAGCTCTTGCGCTTCTCGACCTTCTGGCCCGCGCGCGTGCGCGCCTGCGCCTGCTTGATCACGAGCTCGGCGAGCTTCTTGCCGTGCTCGACGTGCTGGTTCAGCCACAGTTCGAGCGCCGGACGCGAGAACGACGACACGAGCTTCACCGCGTCGCGGCTGTTCAGCCGCTCCTTGATCTGCCCCTGGAACTGCGGATCGAGCACCTTCGCCGACAGCACGAACGACACGCGCGCGAACACATCTTCCGCGAGCAGCTTCACGCCCTTCGGCTGCAGGTTGTGCAGTTCGACGAAGCTCTTCACCGCCTGGTAGAGGCCGTCGCGCAGGCCCGACTCGTGCGTGCCGCCGGCGGGCGTCGGGATCAGGTTCACGTACGACTCGCGCACGAGCGAGCCTTCCTCGCTCCATGCGACGACCCACGACGCGCCCTCGCCCTCGGCGAAGGTTTCGTCGGTCGAACGCGAGTCGGCGAAGCGCTCGCCTTCGAACAGCGGGATCAACAGCTCGCTGCCGTTCATTTCGTCGAGCAGGTAGCCGCGCAGGCCGTCTTCATACTTCCAGGTCTGGCGCTCGCCCGTCTTTTCGTTGACGAGCACGACCTCGACGCCCGGCAGCAGCACGGCCTTCGAGCGCAGCAGGCGCTGCAGCTCGCCGAGCGGCAGGTTCGGCGAATCGAAGTACTTCGGATTCGGCCATACCTGCACGCGCGTGCCGGATTTCTTCTCGCCGCGGCTCGCCGCCTGCGTGGCGAGCGGCTTCACGACGTCGCCGTCGGCGAAGCCGAGCTCGGCGATCTTGCCGTCGCGCCAGACCGTCACGTCCAGACGCGTCGCAAGGGCGTTCGTCACCGACACGCCGACGCCGTGCAAGCCGCCCGAGAACGTATAGGCGCCGCCCGCGGCCTTGTCGAACTTGCCGCCCGCGTGCAGGCGCGTGAACACGATCTCGACGACCGGCACGCCTTCTTCGGGATGCATGCCGAACGGGATACCGCGGCCGTCGTCCTCGACCGAGACCGACTGGTCCGCATGCAGCGTGACCGTGATCTGCTTGCCGTAGCCGCCGAGCGCCTCGTCGGACGCGTTGTCGATGACTTCCTGGATGATGTGCAGCGGATTCTCGGTACGGGTGTACATGCCGGGCCGCTGCTTGACCGGCTCGAGACCCTTGAGCACCTTGATCGATGCTTCGCTATAGGCCGCGCTGGGTTTCTTCGTTGACATAGGCGCTGAATTTCGTCATTCATCGGGACGTTGTCCACACCTCGTGTGGATAACGTCGTGGACAAAACGTTGAGTTCCGTAAAAAAGCGAATCGAAACAACGGTGTGCTTGGACTGCTCCGAAAGCGGGCGCGCGGCGTGCGCGGCGCGACCCTGGACGCGCGGTATTTTACTGGTTCCGCGTGGCGCGCCAATCTCGGGATCGGCACCCGCCGTGCGCGTCACGCCGGCTTGCGCTTCGCCTCGAGCGTTTCCCACCGTTCGAGCGCGGCGAGCAATTCGTCGTCGATCGCCGCGAACCGCTCGGTCAGGCGCGTGCCTTCCTGCGGATCCTTCGCGAAAATCGCGCCGTCCTCGAGCTGCGCATTGATCGTCTTCTGCTCCGCTTCGAGCGCGGCGATCTTCTCCGGCAGCGAATCGAGTTCGCGCTGCTCGTTGAACGACAGCTTCACCGTGCGCTGCGCGTTGCGGCCGGCCGCGCTCTTCGCCGGTTCGTCCTTCGCGGGCGCCGCCTCCTTGACCGCGCGCTTCGCCGCTTCCTGCTGCGCGAGCTGCTCCGAGCGCTCGCTCTGGATCTGCCAGTCGGTGAAGCCGCCGACGTATTCGCGCCACTTGCCGTCGCCCTCCGCCGCGATCACCGAGGTCACGACGTTGTCGAGGAACGCGCGATCGTGGCTGACCAGCAGCACCGTGCCGTCGTAGTCGGCCAGCAGCTCTTCGAGCAGTTCGAGCGTCGGGATGTCGAGGTCGTTGGTCGGTTCGTCGAGCACCAGCACGTTGGCCGGACGCGCGAACAGGCGCGCGAGCAGCAGCCGGTTGCGCTCGCCGCCCGACAGCGACTTCACCGGCGAACGCGCGCGTTCCGGCGCGAACAGGAAATCGCCGAGATAGCTCATCACGTGCTTGCGCACGCCGCCGATCTCGACCCATTCGCTGCCGGGGCTGATCGTATCGGCCAGGCTCTTTTCCTGGTCGAGCTGCGCGCGCATCTGGTCGAAATACGCGACCTGCAGGTTCGTGCCGGTGCGCACCGTGCCTTCGTCGGGCTTCAGGTCGCCGAGGATCAGCTTCAGCAACGTGGTCTTGCCGGCGCCGTTCGGGCCGACGAAGCCGATCTTGTCGCCGCGCATCACCGTCGTCGAGAAGCGGTCGACCACCGTGCGGCCGCCGTAGCGCTTCGTCACGTCGGTCAGCTCCGCGACGATCTTGCCGGACTTCTCGCCCTGCGCGACGTCGAGCTTCACGTTGCCCTGCGCATTGCGGCGCTCCGCGCGCTCGTTGCGCATCTGCACGAGCCGCGCGATGCGCCCGACGCTGCGCGTACGGCGCGCTTCGACGCCCTTGCGGATCCACACTTCTTCCTGCGCGAGCAGCTTGTCGAACTTCTCGTTTTCCACGCGCTCGACTTCGAGCTGCTGCGCCTTGCGCGTCTGGTATGCCGAGAAATTACCCGGATACGACAGCAGCCGGCCGCGATCGAGCTCGACGATGCGCGTCGCGACGCGATCGAGAAACGCGCGATCGTGGGTGATGAACAGCAGGCCCGCGCGCTGCGCGACGAGCAACTCCTCGAGCCAGCGGATGCCGTCGAAATCGAGGTGGTTGGTCGGTTCGTCGAGCAGCAGCACGTCGGGCTGCAGCACCAGCGCACGCGCCAGCGCGACACGCTTCTGCATCCCGCCCGACAGCGCGTCGACGCTGGCGTCGCCGTCCTGCAGGCCGATCTGCGCGAGCGTCATCGACACGCGCGTGCGCCAGTTCCATGCGTCGTGCGCATCAAGCGACGACTGCAGCGCGTTCATCCGCGCGAGCAGCGCATCGTGCTCGGCGCCTTCCGGTATCTCCGCGAGGCGGTGCGCGATCGAATCGTATTCTTCGAGCAGTTCGCGCGTATGCGTGAGCCCCGACGCGACCGCGTCGAACACCGTCGCGCCCGGCTCGAACTCGGGCTCCTGCGGCACGTAGACGGTCACGAGCTCCTGCTGGCGCGTGATCAGCCCGTCGTCGGGCTTGGCAAGACCGGCGACGATCTTCAGCAGCGACGACTTGCCCGCGCCGTTACGGCCGATCAGGCCGACCCGCTCGCCGGCTTCCAGCGAGAAATCCGCGTGATCGAGCAACGCGACGTGACCGAACGCGAGCTGCGCGCCGGTAATGGAATAGAGCGACATGGGGAAACGGCGAAGAGAGAAATCGGAAGCGCCCATTGTACCGGGCGCGGAGGCTGGCATCGGCTCGGCTGGATGGACGAGCGCCGCGGGGCGCGCTTGAAGCGTGTCGGCGCGGTGCCGTGAGCAAGGCGCGGCCGGCTTCCGGTGCGGAGGCGGGCCGCGGTTTGCATGCCCGCGGAAACGGGCGAATGCCGGCCGGATGCCCGCGGCCGGCCGATCGGCGGACCCCGCACGCGGCGCCGTGGGCGCCAGCGCGGAATCCGCGGTTATTTCACGTTGACCGTGATCGTCGAGCTCAATTCGGGACCGTAGGAACGGTGCGCGCCGTCACCGAGCTGGAGCGTCAGCGTGTGCTGGCCGGGCGGCAGCTTTACGTCGGTTTCGGTCTGGGCCTTGCCGAAATGCAGCGAATGGTCGGTCGCCGGAATCACGTCGCCCTTCGGCACCGGCTTGCCGTCGATCAGCAGGTGATGATGACCGGTATCCGGCGTCATGTCGCCGGCCGGCTTGAGCGCCATCCCTTCGAGACCGAACTTCACGTGCACGGGGCTCGACACCGTCGCGCCGTCCTTCGGCTCGACGAAGAACACACGCGCCTCGGCGCGCGCGAGCGTCGATACGGCCATCGCCGCGACACAGACTGCACCCGCGATCCACTTTCTGTTGAGCATCGTTTCCTCCTTCAGATTGACAGGCCCACGAAGCATACACCGCATGCCCGGCCGACGCGATGGCGCCGGTTGTTCGCGATGCGTACGTTTAAAACGACGTTACGCTGGCGTTCGGCGAAATTCCGGTACCATGGCGCGTTTCGTCCGCTGGCGAGGGCTGCGGACGGCATCGCCGAATTCCATTATCCCGAGCGCAACATGAGTGAAGTAACCGAATACCAGAGCTGGGTCTGCCTGATTTGCGGGTGGGTCTATAACGAAGCAGAAGGGCTGCCCGACGAAGGCATCGCGGCCGGCACCCGTTTCGCCGACATTCCCGCCGACTGGCGCTGCCCGCTGTGCGACGTGGGCAAGGAAGATTTCGTCGTCGTCGATTTCTGATTTCCCGTTCCGATCGCGGGTGATTACGCGATACGCGCGTCGCGGGTGCATTCCGCCCCGCCGACGCGCCGCGCGTTTGCTATACTCTGCGCGCTGTCCACTCCGCCGTCCGGTTCGCGTTTTTCGCGCGATTGTCCGGACTTGGCTCTCCCCGTAGTTCAATGGATAGAACAAGCGCCTCCTAAGCGCTAGATACAGGTTCGATTCCTGTCGGGGGGACCAGCCCAGTTCCCAATCCTTCCCAAGTCTGCCAAATAAATCGCGCACTGCCTTGTCTCTTCTAGGCTTTTGCTGCGATCATTGCCCACGGTTGCCCAGAACAAGCAACCAAACTTGGGGGCATTTTTTGGGACATGCTTCCGTGCCCCCAAACTCGATGCCCCCACGCCATGCCAAAGCGCGCTACGCCGCTGACCGAGATGCAGATCCGCAAGGCCAAGCCGGCGGACAAGCCCTATCGCCTGGCAGACGGCAAGGGGCTATATCTGGAGGTGATGCCGAACGGGTCACGCTACTGGCGCATGAAGTACCGCTTCGACGGCAAGGAGAAGCGCGCCGCCTTTGGCGTCTATCCGGAGGTGGCACTGGCCGAGGCTCGGCAAGCCTGCCTCAATGCACGGAAGCTCTTGGCCGCCGGCACCGATCCAACCGAGCAGAAACGGGAAGTCAAACGCACCCGAGCGATCGAAGCCACATCGACATTTGAAGCCGTCGCGCGCGAGTGGTTTGCGACCCAGAAGGATGGCTGGACCGAGGTATATGCGGCCAAGGTGATCAGTTCGCTCGAGGTCGATGTCTTTCCTAAAATCGGCCATCGTCCGATCCGAGACATCGAGGCGCCCGACATGCTCGAGATCCTAAGGGCTGTCGAATCCCGCGGCGTGCGAGAGACAGCAAAGCGCATCCTCCAGCGCTCACGGGCAGTGTTCCAATACGGAATCATGACCGGACGATGCTCCCGCAATCCGGCCGCCGACATCGACGCCGAGACCGTTCTCAAGAAGGGAACCGGCGTTCAACACATGGCGCGGGTCAAACCCATCGAAATTCCCCAGCTCATGCGGGACATCGCCGCCTACCAAGGCGACCTCGTCACGCGGCTGGCGCTTCGCTTCATGGCCCTGACGTTCACTCGGACAACCGAGATGATCAACGCGGAGTGGGACGAGTTCGACGAGCGCGCCGCCGAGTGGCGGATTCCGCCCGAGCGAATGAAGATGCGCGACCCGCACATCGTCCCGTTGTCGCGTCAGGCGCTCGACACATTGGCCGCCTTGCGTGAGCTGAACGGCGGCCACCGGCATGTCTTCTATAGCATCCAAGGCCGAAGCCACATCTCGAACAACACGATGCTCTATGCGCTCTACCGAATGGGCTACAAGTCGCGAATGACCGGCCACGGGTTCCGCGGCTTGGCCGCGACCGTTCTTCGCGAGCTCGGCTATAGCCGCGATGTCGTCGATCGACAGCTGGCCCATGCCGAACGCAATCAAGTCACTGCAGCGTACGTGCACGCCGAGTTCCTGCCCGAGCGCCGGAAGATGATGCAGCACTGGGCGGATCATCTGGATGCACTGGAGGCTGGTGCTGCAGTCATTCCGATCAACGCCGGACGCTAGGCGATCGCATCATCAGCGCTGCACTCAATCGAGACACTCATCCATCGAGCCATCCGACAGCGTCACGGAGTATTCAATGACAACAGCAACAGAATTTTGGCGCGAACACGAGCAAAAGGTTGAGGCAACATGGCGCTCCATCGCGTGCTTGCTTGCGTTGGCCGCCCTCCTGCTGATTGCACTACCGTGTGCTAATGCTCTACGGCCGGCGAGTGACTCGATGGCCCAATGGTTCCAACGGGCTGGCGCGCCGGTCACGGTATTTGCGTTCCTAGCTCAGAATAAAGCAAGCCATCTAGGTGAACTGCTCACCCCTGGATCATTCGGTAGCCCGGAGATTATGGCGCTGAGATTGCGGTATCTTCCCAAACAAAAGCGCGGCCTATGGTTTGCCACCTGCCTCACAATCATAGGAACGATTGTGTGGGCCTACGGCGATATCCTATTCAACAACGTTGCACGCATAGCCTCCGCAGCCGCATAAATTCGCCAGGCTCCCATGATCCAGATCATCCTTGACACAAACATCTATGATTGCATCGAACAGGATGCGGAAAGCGCCGAGCTGTTGCTCAACCTAATAGAACAGCAAGCGGTCGCGATTCTGATGCCGCGCCAAGTTGCTGAAGAGCTACATCGGCGCGAGGCTGGCTTCCCGGATCAATTCCCAGTCGAAATCATCGGCCACGCCGTCGCACGGGTCGGCATCATGCGCGCCGGTGACCACTTGGGCTCAGGCGAAATCTATGACGCTCACCGCGGCACATCCAACAGCGAAGCAGATGCCTTTATCGTTGATGTTGCGGCTATGGTTGCTGATTGGTTCATCTCCGAGGACCGTCGCAGTCTACGGCGCTTTCCTGCCGGGACGCGCTGCATCCCTATGCGTTACGGAGACTTTTGCGAAAAACTTCGTAGCCTCGTCGAGGAAGACGATCTTGCGCGTTAACGATTCTGCTCAAGCCTTGCATTTGCCATGCAGATTGCCTCACCGAGCCATGTATAGAACTGCTCGAACGTAGTCAGGATAATTGCGAGATGCACTTCTACCGGGGGAATACCTCTCGCGGGCGTTCCAAACACTACGCGATGCGCGTGTTCATGCTCGCCGAAAGAGCCTAGCACCCCGCTCAAGTTTGGATGCGTGAACTCACAAAGCGACTCGTAAACCGCCATCAAACCCGGAACACCGATGCGCCGTTCCGTCTCCTCGATCGCCTTCAACATATGAACTGCAGGAGGCGCCTCGTCCTGCATGTTTCTGGCGCCCACAACCGCCTTTGCTATCCGGTCGAACAGGACCTTCTCGTCCCCAGTGGCTTCAAATTTCTCAAATATGCCTCGGAGGTACCCGAGTACCGACATCGTCTCTAACATCGAACGTGCGATGATGGCGGCACCTAGCGAACGTGAGGCGTCATGGAGTGCAAAAGCATCCTCCGCAAGCGCAACGATTCGATGCAACAACGCCTCTCGGACTACCAAGGCGTAAAACAACGACTTGAACATGATGCCCTGCTGCGCGGCATCGACTGATGAGGGCAACGACGCCTTCAATCGAGACGCCACTTCCTTTGCCTCTTGCAACGCGGCATCCGTCTCGGTCCGATTAGTCATTCAGCCACCTCGCCAGACCTCAGCTCCATGTGCTCAACCCGAACATGTTTGCACATCTTGCCCTCAATCCAATTTTCCATAGTGCATCTCTCGATGGCAGTTCGGACAGAGAGCAATTGCGTTCTCGACCGTGTCCTCACCTCCGTCGGCCAACCTCGAGCGGTGATGTACCTCGAGATACGGTGTGCAATCGGTGCGTCGGATGAACGGTGCTGGCTTCGCGCACCGCTCACAACTGCCCTTCGCTCGCTCCAACACCTCTGCAGCAACGTCAGGATTCCGGACGTAAGCCTCGGTCACGACCTGCACCTTATTGGGCACCTTAGCAGCAGCGAGAAGCCGGCTCCGGCGTACAGCAGGCGCGTCCGCTCGAGCCTGCTGTACCGCCTCCGCAAATTCCGACTGCATCACGCCGAGATCGCTAGGCAACAGGCGCTTCGCCGCCCACGCATCGACTATCCGGCGCTTTGCATGTTGAGGTCCGCCCTTCGAAAGCTTCGCGTAGTAGTCTAGATGCGCGTAGTTCGCGGCGATCGCTTTTTCCAGTTCGGCGCCGCCCCGTTCAATCGCAATTTGGCAGAGAAAATAGTTGGTTGCCTCGACGCTCAGTGTGCGATGGAACTCTTGTCCCATCAGCATCAAGCGGAGATCATCGATGAAATGGGTTGCCGTCGTGTCGTTGAGCCGGTACTCGCGGTAAAGCTTGTCTATACCCTCCAGCTTCGATAGCTTGCCATCATAGACGGCACTTGCCACTTCGTAAGCGGCTTTGATCTGGTCAGTCGTAATTTTGGTCATGGCGGCTCAGCACGTGGGTCGTTGAGAGGCTAGCACGACGGCCGTATAGCCGGCGCGCCGCGCACCTCATTCGCCCTGTACCCCAACGGATCAGCCAGATACGCGTGCACCTGGTCGTTCCGCCAGACTGTACAGCGCTGCGAGAGTTGGATCGGTCGCGGCGCCCGCCCCGCAAGGCACAGCTTTCGCCAAGTCTCCCTTGAGACACCGACGAATGGCTCGATCTGCTTCCACCTCGAGTGGCCGACGAGCGGCAATGCGCCACCGTGCTTATGCATGGTGAGCCCCCTCTTCGGTCAACACCTCACGCCCGTAGACCCGCGTCACCCATGTTCCGCGTCCGTCCCCGTGGCCAAGCCATGTCGACACCCCAGCAGCCGCCTCACGGCGCGATATGCCGGCTGCCTTCTGCCGCTCCAGATGTTCGGTCGCATACGCGTACCGGAGGCTACCGCTTACCGGGATGGGCTTCTATCCACTCAAAGCGCTTCTTCGCAACCATTGCATCTGCTGCCCTCGCGTCGAGATCTTCCTTGATAGATTGCACCGATCTATGCCACTTGTACCCATGCGGCAGTAAAACGACCTGATCTTCCGGTTTCGGTTGCTTTGCACCAAATAGCCTTTCGACTAACGAAGGCCTGTGCATAGATTGACCGCGCCTCCGACTACGCGGCGCGTCTTTCTCGATCAAAGCTGCAACGCTCAGAGTGGTAACTTTATTGGCCTGCAGTGGTGGCAACGCCGGGCGTTCCATAACCTTTCCCGCCGCCAGTGCGCCCCAGTACCCTTGAGGTGGCAAAGGTACGTTCAGTTGTAGGCACGCCCATCGGATCGCGTCTCGGGACACTCCGTACTTCTTCCCCAGTTCGATCATCGGAACCTGCCACACGAGGTTGTAAAGCTCGACACGTTCAAGCGTCTGCATTGGACACTCCCAACGTCACCTTGACGCACGCAGGCATCGAACTAGCGCGTCGTATTCGTCTACGCTTGCGACTGCTCTCTCCGTCGCCGACTGAAAAATAGCTTGCACGAGCGCATGAACAACTGCAGTTGGACCGGCCACGCGATGGCGCAAGCACCTCGATATCGTTGAATGCCAGGCCTCACTTTCCATCGCCCGGGCTGTGGCATGAAGTCCGCCGGGATATGCTCGACCCCATCGAACATCGATGGCTGGGTTAATTCGACACGCGATGCTCGTGCCACGCGACGATCGAGCGCCCGCGGGCCAATTGCTAGATACTGCGCCACACCAACCCTGTCGCCATCAAATCGCTCGAATGTCCGCAGGTATGCGACTGCTTCGGAAAAGCGCTCCCCGATCCTGCGTGCCGCCGCAGCCGCTTCTTCGCGCATCTCGATCGATGCCAACGGTTCGTATTTCTCGGGCGCCGAGAGTCGGGCAGCAACAGCATTTGGCATGAAGTCGCCGTCGTCATCGATATCATCTCGGTCGATACGGGTGGCGAAGCGCTCCTGACGATTGACGAACCTGCCGAACTCTCGCTGCAGACGCGTGACGATCAGCTCACGCACACTTTCGTCTTCAGGGTCCGGGTTCGCATCCGGCTCGACGTGCAGTTCGTCAACGATCAGCCAAGCCTCGTTCGTCAGATCCTCCACGGAATGATCGCCCTGGGACGATCCAGCGATCCGCTCGAGCTGCTTGCGAATTAGGCCGATGACTCGCTGGAAGAATGCGAAGGCCCGGTTCAACGGCCCTCCCAGTCAGTCAGGGACGCATTACCCGCTACCGCATCGGAAGCGCAGCAATTCCTCGGCAACGATAGCCGGGCACCGCGCCCGGTACTCGATCTGGAGTGCATCGTGCGATGCTAGATCATTCGTGTGACAGATCAAAGCATCGCGACAACTATCGTAGGAGCAGTGCTTCTGAAATCGTCGGGCGACAGAATGAGAAAAAGCCCGCAACTGGGCGGGCTTTCATCATGTCCGGGTTACGCTCATTACCGCTTATCACCGAGGCCGAGGAGAGGACGAATGCGATCGCCGGACAGTGGCACTACACTAAGGACGCTTGCGGTGAGACAGAGCGAAAAACGGCAACAGGTGTGACGCCATAATCTCGCGACTGGCGCCCAAAAAATACTCGAAGGCCGATCAGCATCTGTAGCATCCCGCTCTCGATGTCACTCAACGCATCAGGAACCGCAAAATTGTCGTCATCTGCGGGCCTTGCGTCAAGCAAAGCTAAAGTCCACCATTCGCCCGGCATGCTCGCGCCATGCTTAAACGCAAGGTCTTCCGCATTGATCGTTAGCGATGAAGGGCTCAGTGTAGACCAAGCTTGGTATTCGTCATTGAAGAGCCGCATTTGCATCGTATGCGGAAGCTTGGAAATGACCTTGATCATCTGCTTATTGGTTGCCGCCTCGGTCGCCGCTGTTTTTCGTTCAAGAGCCGTCTTCGCAGATGACTTTGCCTCTTCAGTCTGCGCAGCAATAATCGGCTCCCAGAGTTCCTGCACCATTCGGAGATCGATGATTTGAAGACGACCGCGAAGCAATACTAGCTGCCCCAATTGAGCAGTCGAAATGTTCTTCGCAATGAACCCTCTCGAATCAAGCTCATTGATTACTTCAATGGGGATTGTCCACGAGGCATCAAACTGAGTCTCGATTCCGTTCGATGCAGTTTCGGAACTCCTTGCTTCGCCGCCCAGAAGAAGTTTGGGGGCACCAACACCGAGCGATCTTGCCGATAGATCTTGAGTCGAAGCCGTGCGCTTAACGGACGAAAGCACCCCGTCATCAAACAGTTGCGCGTAATACGATCCTAGTTTGTTTCGATCGAGGTAGATGAAGTCAAAGAGGTAGTTTGTGGTTGGTGCGTTTTGCTCCGCGCCGGATTTCATTCTCAATTTCCTTTTTTTTGTCTTCAAATTCCGCGCGGGCCTTCAACATGCCATCAAGCATCTGTTGCGCCCCTTTTTGCATACGCTCGTTCCCTTGCTTTGCGGAAAGCAAGGCTCGCGCACCTTTCAAAAAGTTGCCCATCACGATCTCCAACGGATGTGTGAATACCCAACGACCATAGTAGCACGCCTGGCCGGAATGAACCCACGTAGGGCCTACCTACCTAATGCCTACCTAATGCCGCGCACTGACGTCGCTTGCAGGGCTCGTCGGCGCGAGTGCTCTTGCACTTTAGTGCGCCAAGATCCGTGACCAGCAGCGTAACGACCGCCTCATGTGAGCACGACCGTTGGGTCGCCACGGAGGTACCAAGCAGAGTCTCGACGAGACTTTTCATATAGTGGAATCGCACCGAGGCCGAGGCTCTTGGTCTTGAACCGTCCAGAAGGCGTACAGGCTTGCCGACCATCTGAATACTCGGAACATCGCTCCCCGATTTAGCACTGCACCATTCGGGGCATTTTTGGGGGCACAAATCCAAAAGACACCCACAAAATCCAATGTCATATTGGAAGCATGAATTCTGTCGGGACCAGCCAAGCCGATACTGCCCCGGCTTCGCAAGAAACTTCCCTCAAGCCACAACGACCGTAAACTCCACCCCCGACTCAAAATCCAGCGTCGTGGTCGAAAACCGCGGATCCTCGTCGAGGTAGTGCTTGTACGGTCGAACGGCTTCCTCGGCCGTGTACATGTTGTCGGCCAGCACGACCGTTCCGGGCCGCAGCAAGCGCTCGATCTGTCTGAACAGCGTCAAGTACGCGTCTGCCCATACGTCGATAAACACCATGTCGACGCCCCCTTCGAGCTCGGCAACCGTCTCGAATACATCGCCCTCCCGCACGTCGACATAGGCATCCAGGCCCGCCGCTTCGACATGAGCCCGCAAACGCGCACACTTGAGCGCATCGCATTCGGTTGCAATGACCACGCCACGGCCCAGCGTGCGCAGCGCATCGGCGAAATACAGCGTCGACACGCCGCAGGAACTGCCCAGCTCGAGGATTCTGCTCGGCCGTTGCGACAGCACCATGTTGCGCAAAAACCTTCCCGTTTCCGCCGACACGGCCAACGATAGCGCACTGCCTCCCGATGATTCGAAATCCTCGGTGAACAGGCCGAACGTTTCGAGAAACCGTCCTCGCAACCTCGGGGCGAGCGCTTCGTATTCGTCGACGAGCGTCGGAAACGCCTCGTTCGGCCCCTGGAACTGCGCGCGTGCGCGGGCGATGATTTCGCTCCGGCTTTCTTCATGAAGCCGTTGCAAAAGAGCGTTGGTGGTCGAAGCCAAGTCCATTCCTTCACGAAGTTGATGACGTAGACGGCGTATCCATCGACTGCCAGTCCGCCGTCAGGCTCCCTGCGCTGCCGTTCGATCGTCGGCAAGCACGAGCGATGCTATGCCCGTCGGGCAAGCGTGATCGCCCGTTCAGGGCACGCCGTCACACAAAGCCCGCATGATCTGCACGCGTCCGCATTCGGCGTGTACGCGACTTTCATTCCGTGCACGCGCAGCTTCAAGCGATGCATCAGGCCAAGATCGAGATAATCGGCCTGATCGATGCGCCGGACCTCGAACACGTTTTCAGGGCAGACGGCGACGCAATCGCCCTTGCCTTCACAACGTTTCAGATCGACGACAGGCGCAATCACGCCCGCCTTCTGCTTGCAGTCGGCCGTTGATTTCTCGCGCATGTTCACTCCTCGGTAGGCCGCTTGCCACGCGACCGCCATGCGGCCCGGAATTGCTCGCGTTCTTCGGGCGTCATGGCTTCCCACTTGCGCCAGTGGCGCCGGCCGTGCCAGCCGCGGTGTCCGCGGAATCCGCCGAACAGGATGCGGCTCAACACGAGCAGGCCCAGCGCATGGGCGAAGTCGATCGTCCGGGCGCCGACGAATAACCCCGGCATCACCCAGTTCCACAGCATCATGACGACCCATCCGAGCACGCCGATGGCGACCACCACGAGCAGCGCCTTGCCCGCACATCTGATTCGAAAATTCATCCGTCGACTCCTCTAGATATCCAGTTCGTCATAAATGGGTTGCAGTCGAGCACGCAGATGCAGGACCGCGTAGCGTTTGCGCGCGAGCAGCGTATTGAGCGTGACGCCGCTCTGCGCGGCCAGCTCCTTGAAGGACAGCCCTTCCAGTTCGTGTGCGATGAAAACCTCGCGCTGATTCGCCGGCAACTCGTCGAGCGCATCCTGCAACGCCTTGAGCAGCAGCGTGCGAGCGTAGAGCGCTTCAGGGCCGGCATCGTGTGCCGGTAGCGCGAGATCCAGGCGATACTCGCTATCCGCTTCGTCGTCGGCATCGAGTAGATCGGTCAGCGGCTGCTCCTTCTTCTTGCGGAAACGATCAATGATGCGGTTGCGCGCGGTACGGAACAGCCACGCGCTCGCCTGTTCGATCGGCGCCGGAAGCCGATAAGCCTGCACGAATTCGTGAAGCACATCCTGCAGAACGTCCTCGGCGTCGTCCGGGTCGCGGATCCGGCGCCGAATGAAGTTCCCTAGCCTCGTTCGTTCACGCATCACTGTCGCAGTGATGTCGCGGTCTGGGTCGGTCATCGATTGCGAAGTGGGTGGCGGTTCCATGCGTCTGAAGACGTTTCAGGCGCGCGAATATTGTGGCGAACGTAAAAAATTTGCGGCTGCACGCATCGGCTTCCCTGCGTGGCAGGGGTTTCAAGGAACAGGCCCGATATGACATCAGCCCGTCTTTGCACGAATCGTTTGACTCCGCGCACCGACCCAAGTACACTTCGCGCCGCGGGGTGGAGCAGTCTGGCAGCTCGTCGGGCTCATAACCCGAAGGTCGTAGGTTCAAATCCTACCCCCGCAACCAAATACCGAAGCCCGCTTTGCGAAAGCAAGCGGGCTTTTTGCTGTCTGGGGAATATTGCTTGCGCGCGCGGCGCGGTACACGAAGATGGTGCAATCGAGCGCTCGCCACGACGTGCGACACACGATCGCACCTCGCCCGTTCGCCGCGGACATGCACCGAACGTTGCGTAGAATTCCGAACCTTCTTCGGTTCAACACAAGGAATTCTCGAATGATTCGAACGATCGCGGCGCTCGCCGCGCTTTCAGCGATGACCGCCGCGGCAAACGCCGCCGACACCGGCTCGGCTCCCGCCAAACAGCGCTACGTCAGCCCCGGCATCGCCAACGTCACGGCTTCGGCAGCCCCGCACCCGGAAAGCACCTCCCCCGACGCCCGCTGCCGGGAACTCGCCGCCGGCATCGACGCGGTCACGCATTCGCCCGACCGCGGCCAGAAGGTCGTGCGAGGAACAGGCCCGGACGGCAAGCCGCGCAACGAACTGCGCGCCTACGACAAACGAGCCGACCTGGAAGCCGAGCACCAGCGCCTCGGCTGCCAGTAACGGGCACACGAACACACGCCTCCCACCCGGCCAACTCACGCCGGGCATCGGCCTTTACGCGTTCGCGCCGCCGTCGATCGTCAGCCCCGTCCCGTTGATCGACCGCCCTTCCGGCCCGACGACGAACGCCACGAGCGCGGCCACGTCGTCGGCCTTGCCGTACTGCTGAATCGCCATCCGCGCACGCTGCGCATCGGCATGCTCGCCGTCGGCCGGGTTCATGTCGGTATCGGTCGACCCCGGATGCACGACGTTGACCGTGATGCCGCGCGAGCCGAGATCACGCGCGAGCCCCTGCGTCCAGCCGATCAACGCGGCCTTGCTCGCCGCATAAAGGCTCATCCCGGCATCGGGCACGCGCGTCGCGAGGCAACTGCCGGTCGATACGATGCGCCCGCCCTCCCCGAGATGCCGCGCCGCCGCCTGCGACGCGACGATCACCGCGCGCACGTTCACGTTCAGCGTCGCGTCGATATCGTCGAGCGTGAGGTCGTCCAGCGCGCCGGCCCGGAAAATCCCCGCGTTGTTGACAAGAATGTCGAGGCCGCCCAACGCCTGCGCCGCACGATCGACCGCGTCGCGCACGGCAACCGGATCGGCGCTGTCGGCCTGGATCGCAATGGCCTTGCGGCCCAGCGCCTCGATGCCGGCGACCACGGCCTGCGCCCGTTCGGCGGATTTTTCATACGTGATCGCCACGTCCGCGCCATCGGCCGCCAGCCGTTTCGCGATCGCCGCGCCGATGCCGCGGCTGCCGCCCGTGATGAGTGCACGCTTGCCTTGAAGTCGATTCATGTCGGTTCCTTTCCCAATTTATGTAATGACCGACACAGAATGTGGCACGTTGCACCGCGCAGTCAATTGATTTATTTTATCGATCGATACAGATATCGACGAAGGAACGGACACAATGGCTGAACGAGGCCGACCGAGAAGCTTCGACAAGGAAGCGGCGCTGGATCGCGCGATGGAGGTGTTCTGGCGTCTCGGCTACGAAGGGGCGTCGATGACGGACCTGACGGCCGCGATGGGCATCGCGTCGCCGAGCCTGTATGCGGCCTTCGGCAGCAAGGAAGCGTTGTTCCGGCAAGCGCTCGAGCATTACCGCGCAACCGAGGGGCGGGAAATCTGGGGCGGCGTCGAACGGGCGGCCAGCGCGTACGAGGCCGTGCGCAGCTACCTGATGGATACGGCACGCGTGTTCACGCGGCGCTCGAAGCCGGCCGGCTGCCTGATCGTGCTGTCGGCGCTGCATCCGGCCGAACGTTCCGATATGGTCCGGCAAACGCTGATCGCGATGCGCGAGGGCACGGTCGACGCGCTGCGGGAACGCTTCGTGCAAGGCGTCGCGGCAGGCGAAATATCAACGCACGCGAACCTCGACGCAATCGCCCGCTACTACGTGACGGTTCAGCAAGGCATGTCGATCCAGGCGCGCGACGGCGCGAGCCGCCGCGATCTGGAGGCCGTCGCGCAGGCCGCGCTGGCCGCATGGCCGGCGCTCGTCGGCACGAGCAGCGCGGCCGGTGCATAGATAGCGGCAGGACACCGCCGAAAGAAAGGTTACTGCTTCGCAGCCTGCTGCACGTCCTTCGACGCATGCCACACGCGATAGCGCACGTCGAAGCCGTCCGGCACATAGACGACGAGCGGCAGGCGGCTGTTGTAGCGCAGCAGCTGACCGTCGCCGCGCACCTGTACGAACCGTTGCTGCGGCGCCTGGCCCGGGCACGCCATCAACGTCGATGCCGGCCCCTTCACGTCGGTGAGCCGGTAATACGTGTAGCCCCACCCCTTCACATCCTCGGCGGTCAGCTCGCCGCCGAACCAATGCTGGTTGCAGTCGGTCTGCAACGTCTTGCCGATCATCAGCTCGACGCGCGCATCGCCTTCGTTCTCGAGCGCGGGCAGCGCGATCACGGCGCGCTGCTGGCCGGCCGCTGCCTGCGGAAACATCTTGATCGACTCGGCGGATACGGCAGGCGCGGAGGCAGGCGCGGCCACGCTTGCGGCGGCGGTCGTCACGCAGAAGGCGGCCAGCGCGGCCCGGATCGCGAATTTCATCGATGTGCTCCTGAAAAACCAATGAGCCCCGGATGCTAACACTTTCGTCGCAAGACCTTACGGAGCTGTAATTTGGCGACACAATTGCAAACAGCCGGCAATCCCCGAGCGCGGTACTTATAGCGGAATCAACGGAGAACATCATGCTCAAGCTCATTGCTGCCGCCGGCGTCGCTACCCTGCTGGCCGGCTGCGTCGTCGCCCCGGACGCCGGATACGGCTACGGGCAGCCCTACTATTCCGATCCCGGCTATGCGTACGCCCCGTCCCCGGTGTACGGCACGGTCAACATCTGGGGCGGTGGCGGCGGACGCGACTGGGATCGCGGCCGGCGCGACTATCATCGCTGGGACGGCGACCGCGGCAACCGCGGCAACGGCTGGTGGCGCGGCGGCGGACGCCGTGGCGACTGGAACGAAGGCGGTGGCGGCGGACACGGTCGCGGCGACGGCGGCGGTCATCGCCACTGACGTTCAATTGCAACCGTTTGTATCCACGCACGGCCCGCCGATGGGCGGCGGCGCATCACTCCGGCCACAGAATGGCCACGCAAACGACGAAAGGCCCTCGCATCGAGCGAGGGCCTTTCGTCGTCCGGCCCGGCAAAGCCAACGCCGGCGGGCGCCGGCCCGACCGGCCCGGAACCGCGCTCGCGCGCGGCCCGCTTACCAGCCGGCCGGCCGCGCGTAGCCGCCGGACACGGGCGCACCGCACACGTACGCGCGCTGGTAGCGGTCGTAGCAATAGTTCGAGCCGTCGTCCTGGTACTGCGCCTGCTGGTAGGTCGGATAGGCCGGCTGCTGGTATGCGGGCGCCTGGTAGTACGTCGGCGGCTGATAGGCCGGCGCCTGGTACACGGGCGCCTGATACGCGACGGGCGGATTCATCGCGGACGTCACGATCGCGCCGAGCACCGCGCCGCCGATCAATGCGCCGATGACGGCGCCGCCGTCGCGGCCATGCGCGGACGCCGGCCCCGCGACGGCGAGCGAACCGGCGAGGACACACACTGCGGCAATCTTTTTCATGATGGACTCCCACGCGAAGTGGTACTGGATGCGATGCATTGTGGCGGGACGCGGCCGTAATAGATGCAGCAAGTGGTAACGCGCGATTACCGGTATCGCCCACGCCGAAACGCGTCGTCGCCGTGCTACGATTTTCGGCACACAGGAGACGCCTTCATGCAGCCCGAAACCGCCCGCCGTTTCGATACCGAATTCGCGCCGCGCATCGCGCAGGCGATCGCCGCGTTCTTCGCCGACCACGTGCGGGCCGACGTCGTCCCCTATGGCGGGCACGGGCACCCGACGCGCGTGCAGATCCGCAGCGCGCCGCACGAGCACGTGAGCGGCTTCGTGCATCCGCTGAATCTCGAACTGACGTGGGACACCGACGAGATCGAGCGGCTGATGGAACCCGACGGCCCGCAACGCTTCGAGCATTACCTCGCCGCGCTGCCAAGAAAGCTCGGCGCATGGCAAAGCGCGCGCGACATCGATCTCGCGTCGCGCACGCAGGCCGAGCCGCTCGTGCGGCTCGGCGGCCTCGACTTCGAAGGCTGAATGCGCGCGCCAGCCGGCCACCGCGCGGCTTGGCGTCGCGCGATGCGGCCCGGTGATACACTCGACCGGCCCCGTCCCGGTGCAGCCGCGCCGGCCGGGCCGTTCATCGCCGCCCCCCGCGTACATGGTTGCGCACGCAACCGGCAAGCGGGTGCGCGGACAACCCTGCTCTCGCTCCCGCCATGAACGCCGATACCGGCCTGCCGCTTCCGCAACGCTACTGGGCGATCGTCTGCGTCGCCCTGGGCATCACGCTCGCCGTGCTCGACGGCGCCATCGCGAACGTCGCATTGCCGACCATCGCGCGCGACCTGCACGCGTCCGACGCCGCGTCGATCTGGATCGTCAACGCGTACCAGCTCGCGGTCACGATCACGCTGCTGCCGCTCGCGTCGCTCGGCGAGCGCATCGGCTATCGCCGCATCTACATCGCCGGGCTCGCGCTGTTCACCGCGGCGTCGCTCGGCTGCGCGCTGGCCGGCTCGCTGCCGATGCTGGCGGTGATGCGCGTGATCCAGGGGTTCGGCGCGGCCGGCATCATGAGCGTCAACGCGGCGCTCGTGAGGATGATCTACCCGTCGTCGATGCTCGGGCGCGGGCTGTCGATCAACGCGATGGTGGTCGCGCTGTCGTCGGCGATCGGGCCGACGGTCGCGTCCGCGATCCTGTCGTTCGCGTCGTGGCCGTGGCTCTTCGCGGTCAACGTGCCGATCGGCATCGCGGCCGTGCTCGGCAGCCTGCGCGCGCTGCCGGCCAACCCGCTGCACGACGCGCCGTACGACTTCCCGAGCGCGCTGATGAACGCGTGCGTGTTCGGCCTCCTGATCACGGCCGTCGACGGGCTCGGTCACGGCGAAGGTCATGCGTACGTCGCGGCCGAACTGGCCATCGCGGGCGTGGTCGGCTACTTCTTCGTGAAGCGTCAGTTGTCGCAGCCGGCGCCGCTGCTACCCGTCGACCTGATGCGCATCCCGATGTTCGCGCTGTCGATCTATACGTCGATGGCGTCGTTCACGTCGCAGATGCTCGCGTTCGTCGCGCTGCCGTTCTGGCTGCAGCATTCGCTCGGCTTCTCGCAGGTCGAGACGGGCCTCTACATGACGCCGTGGCCGCTCGTGATCGTGTTCGCCGCGCCGCTCGCGGGCGTGCTGTCGGACCGCTATTCGGCCGGCATGCTCGGCGGGATCGGGCTTGCGCTGTTTGCAGCCGGGCTGCTGTCGCTCGCGACGATCGGCGCGCACCCGGGCACGGTCGACATCGTGTGGCGGATGGCGCTGTGCGGCGCGGGCTTCGGACTGTTTCAGTCGCCGAACAACCGCGCGATGCTGTCGTCGGCGCCGCGCGAGCGCAGCGGCGGCGCCGGCGGCATGCTGAGCACCGCGCGCCTGACGGGCCAGACGTTCGGCGCCGCGCTCGTCGCGCTGATTTTCGGGCTCGCGCCCGATCGCGGGCCGACGATCGCACTCTATGTCGCCACGGTGTTCGCGGCGGTGGCCGCGGTCGTCAGCCTGCTGCGCATCGCGTCGCCGCCGCCGGACCCGGCGGCCTGACACCGTCGCGCGCCGCACCCGCGGCGGGTGTCATGCGGCGTCGAGCGTGTCCATCACGAAGCGCACGCGCGCCTTCACGCTCGCGCGCGGCAATTCGATCAGCCGATAGCCGTACGACGTATAGCAATCGACCATCGCGTCATGGGTCCGCACCGCTTCCGCGAAATCCTGCCGGCGCTCGGTGTCCTGCGCATAGATGTCGGGCAACGGCGGCGCGATGAACACGCGCCGGTGATAACGAAAACGCCGCGCCGCCGCTTCCGCGTGCGCGGGTACCGCCAAGCCGGTCAGCTTCAGGTAGCCGATCACGTCCGGCACGCCGCGGTCGAAGAACACCGGCCCGCGCGCGTGCCGCGCGAGATGGTACGACCGCATCTCCCAGCTCAGCATCAACTCGGCGAACGCAGCCGGGTCGCGCCACGGCAGCGCCGGACCGTCGACGGCCATCTGGTCGCGGATCACGCCGCGCCCGGCTTCCTGCGAACGTGCGAACCCGGCGCGCTCGAGCGCATCGAGCAACGTGCTCTTGCCCGAACCCGGGCCGCCCGTCACGACGAAGAAGCGGCCGGTTGCGTCGTCGGCTTCTTCGTCGTCACTCGCCGCACGCTGCGCGAACTCACGCATGCGCGGCCCGCTGGCCCGCGCGCCGCGTGACCGACGCCGCCGCCGCGACACTGCGCAGGTCGGCGACGAACGTGTCGCGCCAGACCGACAGATCGTTCTCGCGCAGCCGCGCGAGGTTCTCCTCGTGACGCGCCTGCCGCTCCGCGAGCGGCATCGACAGCGCGCGTTCGAGCGCCTCGGCCATCTGCGACAGATCGTACGGATTGACGAGCAGCGCGCCGGTCAGCTCGGCCGCCGCGCCCGCGAACTCCGACAGCACGAGCACGCCCGGATCGGCCGGATCCTGCGACGCGACGTATTCCTTCGCGACGAGATTCATCCCGTCGCGCAGCGGCGTCACGTAGCCGACCTGCGACATCCGGAAGAACGCCATCAGCAGGTTGCGCTCGTACTTGCGGTTCAGATACTGGATCGGCGTCCAGTCGAGCTGCGAGAAGCGGCCGTTGATGCGGCCGGCCTCGCCTTCCAGCGTCTCGCGGATCTGCTGGTAGGTCTGCACGTCGGAACGCGTCGGCGGCGCGATCTGCAGCAGCGACACGCGCCCTTGCCAGCCCGGCGCATTCGCGAGCATCCGCTCGAACGACTGGAAGCGCTCGACGAGCCCCTTCGAATAATCGAGGCGATCGACGCTCATCACCAGCTTGCGGTCGCCCAGCGCCTCGCGCAGCATCTTCACCGGCCTGCGAGCGCCGTACTGGATAGCCGCCTGCGCGATCGCGTCGGGATGCACGCCGATCGGATAGGCCGCGACCTTCACGACCCGGCCATGCGCATGCAGCATCCCGTCGTCGCTCGCCGCGCCGATGCCGCGCCGCTCGATGTAGTCGGTGAAGGCCTGCTTGTCGGCCTCGGTCTGGAAGCCCGCGACATCGTACGCGCACATGAACTTGACGAGTTCCTCATGCGGCGGCACGAGGCGCAGCACGTCGGGCGACGGAAACGGGATATGCAGGAAGAAGCCGATCGGGTTCTTCACGCCGAGCTCGCGCAGGCAGTGCGCGAACGGCAGCAGGTGGTAGTCGTGCACCCAGATCAGGTCATCCGGGCGCAACAGCGCCGCGAGCTGCTTCGCGAGCATCGCGTTCACGCGCAGGTAGCCGGCGTACTCCTGCCGGTCGAAGCGCGCGAGATCGCCGCGGTAATGGAACACCGGCCACAGCGTCGCGTTCGAGAAGCCGCGGTAGTACTGGTCGTAGTCGCGCCGGGTCAGCCCGACCGTCGCGTAGGTCACGTTGCCGTCGCGCTGGATCGCGGGCTCGGCGTCCGGCGCACCGACGATCTCGCCGTTCCAGCCGAACCAGACGCCGCCCGTTTCCCGCAGCGCGTCCATCACGCCGACGGCCAGGCCGCCCGCGCTCGGGCGCGTGTCCTCGCCGGCGGCGACACGATTCGATACCACGATCAATCTGCTCATGCGATTTCCCCTCCTCGATTCGAATGGCTGACGCGCGACGCGCGCCAAAGCAGGCGCGGCGGCCCGAAGGCGGCCGCGCGGCGACTCAGTTCCGAGAATTGCAATGAAATACGGCGGTGGAATGCGGCGACGACCGTATCAAGCGTCCTGCTCCTGACCGAGGTCGCGTTGATAGTCGAGCCCTTCCGGGCGAGCACCACCCTGGTTGTGGTCGCCGTCCGACGGCGCCTCGTCCGGCGCGCCCGCGGGCGGGGCCGATGGCGCGTCGGTCCGCGGACGCGGGCGGCCTTCCGGATGGCCGGCCGCCGCGTCGGGTGGCCGGTGTGACAACCGTTTCGAACGGCGCATGGCTGAGTGTCTCATATGCGGCGCGGCTCGAGGCCGTCGTAGAAACATTCCATAACAAAACACTCTAGGTCGCGCGATCGCATCCGAAGGTAACAATTACCTTCAATTTGTAACGTTTCGACCCCTCGTCGTTCATCTATTCGACAATAACGCCGCCCGCGCGCACGCGGCCCGCCGCACGGCGATTTGTCAAAGCTTTGCAGTTTTCCCATGACAATTGCGAAACAATGACGCGGCATCAGGAGCGTGCGTGCGTCGCCGCTCACCCAGACAGGACTTGCACTCAGGGATGAACATTCGCTTCGAATCGCCGCGCCGGGCCACGCCGGCGCGCGTCGTGCTGGCCGTGATCGCCGCGGCCGCACTGCTGTCCGGCTGCAATTCGCTGTACAGCGAAGGCGCGACGGCCGGTGCCGGTATCGCGGGCGCCGCGATCGCCTCCAAGGTCACCAACAACGCCGCCGTCGCCACCGGCATCGGCCTCGGCGCCGTCGCCGGCGCACGGGCGGGCGTCCAGTACACGCAACGCGTCGCGCACCGCTACACGCAAGACCAGATCGCGAAGGCGGCCGGCCCGCTCGACGTCGGCGGCGTCGCGCCGTGGTCGACGCACCATTCGTTCCCGATCGAGGACGACGAGCAGGGCCGCGTGACGGTCAGCCGGATGATCAGCGTCGGCCCGCTCGACTGCAAGGAAATCGTGTTCGCGGTCGATACGCCGGCGAAGGCCGACAAGCCCGCGCAATCGGCGTTCTACGTCGCCACCATCTGCCGCGACGGCCCCGTGTGGAAATGGGCGTCGGCGGAACCGGCGACCGAGCGCTGGGGCGCGCTGCAATGAGCGTGGCGATCCGTATCGCGGCGATCGGCGCGCTGTGCGCGGCGACGCTCGCGCTGTCGGGCTGCGGCTCGGTCGGCGCGGCGAGCGGTGCGCTGGCCGGCGCGGCGACGGGCCTCGTCACCGCGAATCCGGCGGTCGGCGTGGGCGTCGGGATTGCCGTGCAGGCCGCGACCGACGAAGCCGTCAACCGCACGATGAAGCAGCTTCATCAGAACCAGCAGGACGCGATCGCGAAGACGGCCGGCAGCCTGGCCGTCGGCGAAGTGAAGCCGTGGAAGGTGAAGAACACGCTGCCGCTGGAAAACGGCGAAGGCGAAGTGCGCGTCACGCGCGCGTACTCGTCGGCGCTCGCGCTGTGCAAGGAATTCGCGTTCTCGGTGAAGGACGGCGACAAGGCCGACTGGTATTTCGCGAATGCGTGCCAGCAAGGCACGCACTGGAAGTGGGCGTCGGCGGAACCGGCAGTCGATCGGTGGGGGAATTTGCAGTAACGACGCGATGCGCCGCGCATCGTGCGTGGCGCCCCTGCCGTTTTGCGTACTCGCGAGCTACGGTGATTATAGACGCGTGCGAAGCTGCGCCACCCTTTCCTTGATCTTCGCGGACAGCGCATCGTCCGGGTTGTAGGTCAGGCACCGCTCCAGATCGGCGATCGACGCTTTGATATCACCCAGCGTCTCGTATGCCCTGGCGCGATTGAAATAGACGAAAGGCTGGTCGGGATTGAGCTTCAGCGCCCGGTCGAAGTAATCGAGCGACTTCTGGTAGGCGCCGCCTTCGAGATAAATCGTCGCGAGCGTGCAATACGCCGACGGATCCGTATAGCCCAGTTCGATGGCCCGGTTCAGATCGTTCAGCGCGAGATCGGTCTTCTTGATCATCGCGAAGGTCGTGCCACGATCGGCATACGTCGCCGCGTCTTCCGGCGCTAGTTTCAGGATGTCGCCGTACAACCCGAGCGCGTCCTCGATACGGCCCTGCGACACGAATCCGCGTGCCCGCATGCGCATCGGTGAAAAATCGGGATTCTTATCGGTCATTCGATTCAGCTCCAAAAACTTCGCACTTGCATTATCCGCTTCGCTGTCCGGAAACCGCCCCGGCTCAACGCCCGGCCCTCGCGATCAAGCCGTTCAGATAAGTTTCCAGCACACTGAACTTGACGATCGACGCATTCCGCCATGTTGGATGCTGACTCGCCGCAGCCTTCACCGCCTCCGGCACATCCTCACGCAGCCACAGCTCCGGAACATGCAATCTGGCGCCCAATTCACCGTCCATGTCTTCCAGGACCATGTGCCCGCGCGACGGATACTCGTTCAACGCACCGGCCTGCGCTCTCACGAACAGAAGAGCACGCTCGCCGGCTTGAAGTGCCACGTTGCCCCAAGTCGGCGGACCGCCGTTGAACACGATTTCCGCCCCGAGATTATCCGGCGTGATGCCCTTTCCGCTGGAATAGATGCGCTCTACCTTCGCCCGAAAAACATGCGGACTCGGAGAATCGATGACGGATACGAGCACCAGATCGTACGATTCCACTGCTACGGTATAGAGACCCTTTTTCTCACTCATAGAATCTGATGTCACGGCTTCCACGGTGTCCCGACTTTCTCGAGTTCGGGCATGTAGTACTGCAATTTTCCGGTCGTTTCCGGAATCGGGATACCCAGGCGGCCGGGGAACGTCGCACAGTTATAGTTGTTTTCCGGCCATGCGCCGCCAGACTTGGGCGGCCATTGATACCGGATGTCGTCCATGGGCCCGCGCGCCACCAGTTCCTCGTGTGCCGCCAGAATTGATTCGTACTGCTCCTGCGTGACAGGTATCTTCTGCTCATACACGGTCTGTAGCGTGCCGGCCCCGCCACGGGCAGGCAGTGGATTTTCCGCAATCAGCGAGAATGCTGCCTGGTCCTGGGTCAGTTGCCCCGGATAACTGCCGGATGACTTCAGATTGGCGAATACATCCGCCGCGGTCGCATCCCCGACTGCCGGTCCAAAACCCCAAATCGTCTTGCCGCCGTCGAATGAATACCCGACGTGGCCAGTGTACTGATACTCGTGCAGAACGCCTTCTGCGTCGGGCGTCCGGCCGCCGCCACGCACACCGAACAGCGAAATCGTCGGCTGCTCCGTCGCCCCTGCCGCACCTTCGGCCGCTTCCAGCGCCGACAGTTCGCCAGCCGCGGAGCCCGCTCCTCTCGCGCCGCCGACGAGCCTGGCGCCCTTCCCCGCGCCGAATCCGCCCAGCAAGCTTCCTCCAAGCATCGACCACTTCTGCCCGTCCGAACCCTCGCCGAAGATCTTCCCGCCCAGCCATCCGCCGACTTCGCCGCCGAGAAAGCCGCCGGCCGCACCGAGCAGCGCCAGCGCGGGCCCCGCAAGAACGGCCGCAGCAGCAATGCCCACCGCGGCCATCGTCCAGTTCACCCACGCCGGGATCTCGGGATTGAACTCGCCGACCGCCGGGCCACCGATGAACACGTTGGGCGATCCGTCGTTGATCAACGCGCCGCACATCATCCGGTCTTCCTTGCGGCTCGCCGGCTGGCTGTTGATGAACACCGTCGACGAACCCTGCGCGACCACCTGCGGCGGCCCCGCATGGTCGCTGCACAGGCCCTGGCTCAGGATGGCCCGCATCGCCGCGCGACTGTTGATGAACACGTTGGGCGAACCCTTTATGAGACTTCCGGTGACATGTCGCGGCGCCCACGACATCGTGCCCAGCACTTCGCCGAGACCGCCGCCCGCGGCAGCGCCCGCCGCGATTGCAGCGACGACCGTCAACGCAGCACCTCCCGTCGCGACCACCGCGACGGCGCCGATCACCGCACCCGCGATCAGCCCGGCGATCATCCATCCCTTGGATGCCGTATGCGCGATCGGATCGCCCAACCGCGCAGCCGCCAGTAATGTATCCACGCCCGCTCCCCGTCAGCCCGCATTCGTAACCGCGGTCAGATAAGCACGCACGGCCTCGACGCTCTGCATGCCGGTCATGCCCTTCACCGCCGTCACACCGTCAAGTCGATCGCTCAGCGATGCGTGCTCGCGCACATCCGCCGTCCACAGCGCGAATTGACGGCCGTCCATCGCGCGCCACGCCGCTTGCCCGTCCGGGGCGGGCTGCAGCGCCAGCGGCTCACCGCCCGGGCCGAAGAACGCGGTGTCGTCGAACATTTCGGTGACGTCGTGCCGGTACAGTTCGGCCATGCCCGTGAGCGCGTACAGCGTCGCGCTCGGCTCGTGCAGCACGAACACGATGCCGGCCTCGTCCTGGCCGAGCGCCCTCGGCGCGAAGGCCGCCCGATCGGGCCGGGCCAGCACGACACTCGCGAGCAGGCGCTTGTATTCCTTGCTCTTGTCCTCCGTGAACGACTTCGGACAGGTGCCGATGAAACTGATCGCCACGCGTTCGCGCCCGCCCTTCGGCGACATCACGACCGTCTGGCGCTGATGCAGCGGCGCGCCTTCCGACACCCAGCGATAATCGATTTCGCGCGCGGTTTCGCCGTCGATTTCCCGGTTTTCCAGATGCTTCAATTCGAAACGCGGCAGCGACTTGCGCATCTCCGAGACCAGCCGCGTCACGAACGTGTCGACCGTATCGTCCGGCTCCATCGGCGCGCGGGACACCACGAAAGTGAATCCGCTACTACCGCTCCCCGTTTCATCGACCGTAAACAGGTGAATCGTCTTGTCTTTGAAGTGCGCCGGCAACTGAATGACGGCATCGTTCATCTGATATTCGGACATGCTCTTCTCGGTTCGGCGTGCCCGCCGCGGCAGGCGCCGGATTGAAACTGTGCGCCGGCTGCACGGTCGCAGCCGACGCAACCGTCACGGGGCAACGTTACTGCACGCCGGCCGCGACCAGACGCTTGTGGATGGCTTCGATGCGACCCAGCTGCGGCGAGCCTTTCGGCGTCTGTTGCAACTCGTCGCCGAGGACCTTCGCGTACGCGAGACCGTTGTCGTTCTTCACCGACGGATCGGCGCCGTGCGCGAGCAGATAATCGACGACGTCCCATTGCCGCAGGCGCGTCGCTTCGTAGAGCGCGGTTTCCTTCATCGAATCCCGCACATTGACGTTCGCCTTGTGCTCGACCAGCAGGCGCATTTGCGGCAACAGTGTGTCCTTGCAGGTGGCGAAGAGCAGCGGCGTATCGCCGTCGTACTTGAGATCGGGATTCATGCCGCCGGCCAGCAACGCCTTGAGCAGGTTCGGCGTGTCGGCCCGCGCGGCCAGATACGCGACGTTCGCGCCATTCTCGCCGAACGGCTGTTCGGGCTTCGCGCCGTCCCGGACCAGTTCGCTGACGATCTGAAGGCGCACGTTGGCGGCATCCGCCTTCACCGGCACGGCTTCCTGCACCGCGAACGACAGCAGGCTGGCCTTCTTGTTGCCCAGCGCAGCGAGATCGGCATGCGGCGCGAGCGCCTTGACCTGCGCCAGATTCCCGTCGCGAATGGCACGCGCCAGCTCGAGTTGCTGTCCCGTGAAAAAGTCTTCGGGCGGGTAACGTTTGAAGTCTGCCATTTTTGTTTCCTGTGCTTGAGTCGGCCACCAGAACGGCGACGACAAACCGATGACCGCGACAACCGCGCCTGCGGCGATGACCTTGCTGTATTTCATCAATGTCCCTGAAGTTGACTCAGCAGCGACGATTGCTGCTCGGCGACGGTCGTATTCAGCCCGCTCGTCACCTGGCCCATCATGTGCCGCTGGACCGTCGTCACGCTGGTGCCCGGAATGGTGATCTGCTCGCCGACCGCCTTGGGCATCAGGTGGGACGTCACCTCGCTGATCGGGCCGAGCCCGCCCTCCTGCGAGCCCGTCAGGATGTCGCCGTCGACGCGATAGTTCGTGATCGACGACGCCCGCGGCGTGGCGCCGTACAGCGGCAACGTTTCAGGATTGAGGCCTGCCGCGTTGAAAGTGGTCGCGCCCGCGCCGCTCGCCTGCGATGCAGCCGACGCCAACCCGCCGCCGAGCGAATGGCCTGTGAGGTCGAGGCCGCCCGCATTGCCGGAACCATGGATCTTCTTGCCGAGGGTCACGGCGCGATCGTAGTACGGCGAATTGTCGCCCAGCCCCTGGCTGAGGTTGTTCGACCAGTCCTCCTTGACCGTCGGCTGCGTGCCCTTGAAGGCCAGCGTCGGCTTCATGCTGTCGCCGAACACCGCAGGATCGGGCGCATAGACCTGCGCGCCGAAATTGCTGCCGGGAATCTTCAGATCCTGCGGCCGCATGCCGAACTTCTTCAGCGCTTCGGGGTCGTTCGACACGTTCTTCCATCCCGGCGGCGCCGTCCCGGGCGTGTACACCGCTTCCGCGAGCTTCGCCAGTTGTTGCGCCTTGACCGTCGCCTGAAGCTTGCGTGCCGCGGCCTGCACCTTCGGATCGGCTGACGCGAGACCCGCCGCGATGACCGCCTGCTGATTGGCCCACTCGATCGCCATCGCCTGCTCGGGCGTGACGAACAGCCCCTGGTTCAGATGGATCACCGGGCCATCGAGGAAAATGCCGCTCTGATTGATCAGGATGCTCGAGGCGCCGTGGGACAGCTTGATGCTGTCCGGCTTCAGCGTCACGATGCTCGCGCCGACCCGATGCTCGATCTCGTCCGTCGCCTGATAGCTCTGCTTGCCCGGCCCGGCATCGCCCGCGAGCGCCTGCACGCCGACGGTGTTGGCCGTCGTGAAGCGCGCCTTCGCGATCTTTTCCGACAGGCTGCCTTCCGCGATGTGCTTGCTCTCGTCGCCTTTGAGCACCGACACGTTCCGCGCGCCGGATTCGACCGTATGCGATTCGCTATCCTTGACGATGGTCTTCATGTCCTTCTGCGCATGCAGAAAAACTTCCTGGGCGCCGTTCACATCCGAGAACCGCAGTTCGTTGAAACCCTCGCCCTTGTGCGTCTGGCTGCGCATCCCCATCGTCTGGCCGCCGCTGCCGTGATACGGGTTGCCCGATTCGCCGTTGAACACGCGGCCGACGACGATGGGGTTGTCCGGATCGCCCTGATTGAACGAGACGAGCACCTCCTGGCCGATCCGCGGAATCGCCGAACCGCCCCAGCCCTTGCCTGCCCACGGTTGCGATACGCGCACCCACATCGAATCGGAACCGTCGAGCTTGCCGCGGCGGTCCCACATGAAATGCAGCTTGACCCGGCTGCCGTCGGTGTGGATTTCCTCGCCCTTCGGCCCGACCACGATCGCGGACTGGGTGCCCTGCATGTGCGGCTTGGGCGTACGCCGCTCCGGCCTGAACGGAATGTCGATCGGCAGGCACGTAAACGTGTTGTGGTACGGCAGTTTCGAGGTCTGCTGGGTATAGTCGTTCGCCACCTGGTGACGAACGCGCAGGATCACGAAGTCCTTGTTGTTGTAGGCGGACGTGCCGTGATTGACCAGCGTGAAGCGGCCGCTCGTCGTCATCCCGTGCGCGTGACCGGCGCCGTTGAAACGGTGCGCGAGCGCTTCTTCCGCTTCCATCGCGTAGCACGCGTAACGCTGCCCGTCATCGCCGTGGTCATACAACGAATGGAACTGGTAACGCTCGGTCGTCTGGATGTTCGGGTGCTTCAGATTGACGGTCGGCACCTCGACATGCATTAGTTGCGACGACGGCTGGTTGTAGTTGAAATCCCGGTACGTGATCTTGCCGACCCGGAAACTGAACGCCTCATCCCATCGATCGATGCCGTTCTGCTCGCTGGCGGCACTGTTGGCTTCGTACGGAATCGTCTTCAGGTTCGGAATCGGCTGGAACACCGCGTTGGTGTCGCCGATCACGAGGATGTGCTTGTCCTGTTCGTAGCGAATCGTCCAGATCAGCCCTTCCTGCTCCATCAGGCGCGAGCAGAAACTGTAGTAGGACTCGTCGTACATGACGATGTACTCGAGTTTCGGACGTTCGCCCTGCATCGCGAACTCGAAATCCGAGAAACCCATCTCGCGGAAAATGTCGCTCAGGATGTCCTGCGGCGTCTGGTTCTGGAAAATCCGGCAATCGGTCGAGCGCGTGAGAAACCAGAACCACGGAACGACGGACATTTCATAGCGGGTGACCGAACCCGACTTTCCGACGCGGCCGAACGATGCGACGTAACCGTCGAAATATCGCTTCGTCTCGATATCGGCCGCCGACGTCACGACACGCGTCAGACTGAAGTTGCGGCTCTGCGGCTCGAGCGTGATCTTGACCCGCTGCCCGACGATTTCCTGCGGTTCGATATTGTTGCGATGGGAAAGCAGGTCGAGATGTGTTTCGGTCAGTTGATTGACGTGTTCATCGATGACCGCCGCGCTGACCAGCAGCACGTCCGGGCCGAGCGGCGTTTCGATCGTGATGAAGCGATTGTCCTGGGTCAGGCGCGGGAGCGCGCCCGTCAGGCTGTTGATGGCCTCGGCGATCGACTCCGGAGCCTTGCCCATCAGCGACAAGCCTGTTTGCGCCAGTTGCACCGCGCTCGCGGCACCGCCCAGCAGCCCCGCGCCCGGCATGCCGGTCAGCGCCCCCAGTTGGCCCGCCATGCCGGCAAGCGAACCCAGGTTCGTCAAACCGCCGGCCAAGGCCGCGCCGCCCCCGCTCATCCCGGCGGGGTTTCCGTTTCCTGCGAAACTCATCATTGACCTCGTTCTTTTTGTCGGGCGAACCCGCCGCGATCTGGACGCTATCGCACCAACAAGGCGCTCTCAGCCGCCTTGAAGGCGCCAAATATATCAAACCGTAGGGAAATTCATAACCACTTGTCAGTATTTAGTATTCCGCGCCGAAATCCCCTCCGGTCGATCGGTTGATCGATCCCTGATATTTATTGCCGATGGACGCGCGTGATCGCGCGGCGATCGAGGCACTCCGCACCAATGCGGCAGGCATTCAACGCGTGGTGAAGGGGAAAAAGGCGGCGGAAGTGAACGAAGCGTTGCGGCCGAAGAGCGAAGCCGGCCGCGGCATCCTCGGCGAATGCCATCCGCGGCGCTTCCAGCAGGAGCGCGATCCGACAATTGGGTGATCCCTCGTCCGGCGCTCGTTGCGAATGCCGAGGGCGGTCGCGGCAGCCGAATCACGCTGCCGGGAGCATCGGGGCGATTCCAGCGGGACGCGTCGGAATCACCCCGATCGCATCAGGACTCGACGTCCTCGAGGCTGAAGATCTCGGTCTGGTCGTTGTACGAGAAGATCTCGCCGTACCGCCCCCAGTCGATCACCGCGTCGAGCGTTTCCTCGGCCGCGCCGTCCGACAGGAAATCCTCGAGCTCCTGCTCGAAGCGCACGCGCGGCGCGCGATGGCCCGGGCGCTCGTTCAGCACCTTCTTGATCCGCGCGGCGAGCGGCACGTGCTTCAGCAAGTGATCGGCGAACATCAGCTTGCGTTCCTGCGTACCGAATTCCGCGAACACGCGCCCCGGCGGCGTCAGGAACACGTCGCCTTCGCGCACGTCCGCGAAGCCGAGGTACTGCAGTACTTCCGCGATCGGGAACAGGTCGTCGACCTCGAGGTGCAGCGTGCGCGCGATTTCCGGCATGTCCGCGCGGCCGTGGTACGGCGCCATCGCGAGCGTCTCGATCAGGCCGGCCATCAGGTTGGTCGACACCTGCGGCAGCCAGCTGCCGAGCTCGAGCCCCTTCTTCGTCGCCTCGCCGGTCTGGCGGGCCGTCATCTTCGCGTAGATGTCGTCGACGAGCTTGCGGAACGCCGGATCCAGACGATTGCGCGGGTGCTTGAACGGCACCTTGATCTCCGCGATCACGCGGCCCGGGTTCGACGACAGCACGAGAATGCGGTCGCACATGAACACCGCTTCCTCGATGTTGTGCGTGACGATCAGCACCGACTTGATCGGCATGCGGCCTTGCGTCCACAGATCGAGCAAATCGGTACGCAGCGTCTCGGCGGTCAGCACGTCGAGCGCGGAGAACGGCTCGTCCATCAGCAGGATCGTCGGGTCGACGACGAGCGCGCGCGCGAAGCCCACGCGCTGACGCATGCCGCCCGACAACTCGCGCGGGTACGCGTTCTCGAAGCCGTCGAGACCGATCAGGTCGATCGCCGCGAGCGCGCGCTCGCGCCGCTCGCGCGCGCCGACGCCGAGCGCTTCGAGCCCGGCTTCCACGTTCTGCAGCACGGTCAACCACGGGAACAGCGCGAACGTCTGGAACACCATCGCGACACCCTCGGCCGGCCCGCGCAGCGGCTTGCCGAGGTACGTCACTTCGCCGCCGGTCGGCTCGATCAGCCCGGCGATGATGCGCAGCAGTGTCGACTTGCCCGAGCCCGACCGGCCGAGCAGCCCGACGATCTCGCCTTCGCGCAGCGACAGGTTCGCGTCGTCGAGCACGAGCAGCTCGCCCTGTGTCTTGTTGAAACCGCGGCAGACGTGCTCGACGCGCAGGATTTCTTCACCGGGGCGCGGCGGCTGGGACGTCTGGACGGGGGCGTTTACAGCATTCGGATTGTGCATCGCGTTTCGCTCTCAATCGGTCTCAGTCGAGCCGCAGCTTCGCTTCGGCGAAGGCATACAGCGGGCGCCACAGCAGGCGGTTGAACAGGGTGACGAACAGGGACATCACGGCGATGCCCAGGATGATCTTCGGAAAATCGCCGGCGGCGGTGGTCTGCGCGATGTAGGCGCCGAGGCCGTGCGCCTCGATCCGGGTGCTGCCCCACTGCACGGCTTCGGACACGATGCTCGCGTTCCACGCGCCGCCCGATGCGGTGATCGCGCCCGTCACGTAGTACGGGAAGATGCCGGGCAGGATCGCCTGGCGCCACCACTGCCAGCCGCGGATGCGGAAGTTGGTCGCCGCTTCGCGATAGTCGTTCGGGTAGGACGTCGCACCGGCGATCACGTTGAACAGGATATACCACTGCGTGCCGAGCACGATCAGCGGCGACAGCCAGATGTCCGGGTTCAGGTGGAAGCGCGCGATCACGATCACGAACACCGGGAACAGCAGGTTCGCCGGGAACGCGGCGAGGAACTGCGCGAGCGGCTGCAGCTTCTCGGCCAGCTTCGGGCGCAGCCCGACCCACACGCCGATCGGCACCCAGATCACCGACGCGATCGAGATCAGCACGACCACGCGCAGCAGCGTGATGAGCCCGAGCACGAGCACGTGGCCGACTTCGGCCATCGTCACGCCGGTGGCGACGAAGCTGACGACGCGCCACACGATATAGGCAGTGCCGATCAGCACGAGCCCGGCCCACGCGATGTCGACCGTGCGCGACGCCTTCTTCTCGACTTTCGGCAGCGTGAAGCGCATCGCGCCCGACAGCGGCAGGCGCAGCGGAATCCGCGCGGCCTTCGCGAAGAACCAGCCGGCCGGCACGAGCAGCTGATGAATCAGCCGCGTGCGGCGCACGAGGTCCAGCAGCCACGATTGCGGCGCATCGCCCGACGCGGTGTTCTCCATCCGGAACTTGTCGGCCCACGCGATGAGCGGGCGGAACAGGAACTGGTCGTACGCGAGGATCACGACCGTCATCGTCAGGATCACCCAGCCGATCGCGCCGAAGTTCTTGTCCGAGATCGCCTGTGCAAGATACGCGCCGATGCCCGGCAGCGTGATCGTCTGGTTGCCGACGGTGATCGCCTCCGACGCGACGACGAAGAACCAGCCGCCCGACATCGACATCATCATGTTCCAGATCAGGCCCGGCATCGAGAACGGCACCTCGAGCTTCCAGAAGCGCTGCCAGGACGTCAGGTGGAAGCCGCGCGACACTTCGTCCAGGTCGCGCGGCACCGTGCGCAGCGACTGGTAGAAGCTGAACGTCATGTTCCACGCCTGGCTCGTGAAGATCGCGAAGATCGCGGCCAGCTCGGCGCCGAGCACGCGGCTCGGGAACAGCGCGAGGAAGAACGTGACCGTAAACGAGATGAAGCCGAGCACCGGCACCGACTGCAGGATGTCGAGGATCGGGATCAGCACCATGCCCGCGCGGCGGCTCTTGGCCGCGAGCGTGCCGTAGACGAGCGTGAACGCGAGCGACGCGACCATCGCGGCGAGCATCCGCAGCGTGGTGCGCAGCGCGTATTCGGGCAGGTTCGACGGATCGAGCGAGATCTTCTGCGTCTGCAGCACGCCGATCGGCGCCATCGTTTCGTGGAAGCCGACCACCGCCATCGCGATCAGGCAGATGATCAGCGGAAAGGCGATGAAGTCCCACCGATTCGGCAGCACGCGCCACGCGGATGCGTTGGCGGTCCGGTTCGGATTGAAGAATCCGACGTTCATCAGGCGCCCTCCCCGGTAAGGCCGAACGAAGCCGGCAGTCGATGTTGATTCATGGCAAAGCGCACGGGCGCGGTAATTCGATTGACTGGCGATTTCGCGCGCGCGGCGCGCCGTGCGCGCACACGCGGCCGCAGCCGGTCGAGCCGGGCCGCGACGGCACGACACTACACCAACCTGTATTTCAGGCACAACCGTCCGGGACGGCGCGGGCAACGCAGGGATCGTGCCCGGCGCATGGGCGGATGGCGGGCGCGCGGTACGGAACGGCCCGGCCGCGGTCCTGCGGCCGGCACGCAGGCCCGAATTATGCCGTGATCCGGCCCGGCCGTGAACCCGCCACCCGCATGCGGCCACAAACCCTGTGCGGCATCAGCAGCCGGATACGGCGAAGCAGGTATGATCGGGGCTAGCCCCCGGGTCCGGTTCGGCCGTGTCGCGGCAATGTGCACGGCCCTCTGTCAGCAGGCCACGGGGATCGACCGACGAGCGGGAGGAAGGGAATGGCAGGAAACTTGGTGATCGTCTGTCGCGATCAGGATGCCGACGCGTTCTATGAACTGATGCAGGAGTACGGGTCGTTCCAGACGCGGCTGTCGTCCACGGCATGGTACCTGAACATGAACGTCGTGCCGGAATCGCTGCAGGAGGAAATCCTGGAGCGCCTCGGCCGGTATACGACCGTCTATATCTTCGAGGCCACCACGGTGACCTACAACACGATCGACAGCAATGCGGCCGAGACGCTCGGCACGCTGTTCGGCGAATGAAGCCGCGCGGCGCCTGCCCGGCCGGGCAGGCGCCGCAGCCGCTCATGCGGCTTGTTCGTGAGGTTCGTCCTTCGGCACGGCCTCGAACGGGAACGTCATCGACACACGCAGGCCGCCTTCGGGGCGATTGCCGATGTCGCATGCGCCACCCAGCCTGAGCACGAGCCGCTCGACGATCGCGAGCCCGAGCCCGCTGTGGCCGTTGCCGCCGCGCGCGGGATCGAGCCGCACGAACGGCCGCGTGGCGGCCGCGAGGTCGCGCGGCGCGATGCCGCCGCCGCTGTCGCTGACCGACAGCACGTAGCCGGCCGGCGTGCGCGCCGTCTCGACGAATACGGGCGGTGCACCGTACGCATGCGCGTTGTCCAGCAGGTTCGACAGGATCCGGTCGAGCGTCGCCGTCGGCAGCCGGAAGCCGGGATCGGCTTCCAGCCGCGTCTGGACCGTCGGCGCGTTCGGCGCGACCGCACGATAGCTGCGCGCGATCCGCTCGCAGGCCTGATCGACCGGCACCGGCTCGCTGCGGTCGGCCCCGCCGTGTGCGAATACCAGGAACTGGTCGACGATGTGCGACATCGAGTCGACGTCGCGCACGACGCCGTCGCGCAGCCGCGCGTCGTCCATCATTTCGGCCCGCAGGCGCATCCGCGCGAGCGGCGTGCGCAGGTCGTGCGCGACGCCGGCCAGCATCACCGCGCGATCGCTCTCGGCCTGCGACACCTGCTCCACCATCTGATTGAAGCCGCGCGTGAGCTGGCGCAGCTCGCGCGGGCCGCGTTCGCGCAGCGGCGGCACCGGCTGCCCGCGGCCGAAACGCGCGACCGCGCGCGCGAGCGAGCGCAGCGGCTGCTGCAACTGCCAGGCGGCGAACAGCGCGGCGATCACGCCGGCCGAGAAGATCGTGCCGAGCCACAGCAGCATCCGGTCGAGCGAGCGCGGCGGCCGCAGCGGCTGCACGGGCACCACGATCCAGTTGCGGTCGGCCGGCTCCTTCACCCACAGCACCGGCGGATGGCCGGGCGCGCCGATCTCGACCTGCGTGCCGGGCGGCATGCGCTCGCTCACGTCGTCGCGAAACCGCTTCAGCGGCGGCGGCAGCCCCGAATCGCCGCCTTTCGGCACGTCGGCGCTGTCCGGCGACACGAGCCTCACGCGCGACGGCAGCGGCTGGTCGGGCGTGCGCGCGACGTGCTGGCGCACCGCATCGACGAGGAACGCGGCCTCCTCGACCGCATAACGCGTCTGCATCTGGTTGCGCTCGAGCCGCATCGCGAAGAACCATGCGAAGTGCGACAGCAGCAGGACGCCGACGACGAGCAGCGCCAGCCGCCCGAACAGTGAATCAATGGGTTTGCGCATGGGCCTCGCCGTCGGGCACGAACACGTAGCCGCGCCCGCGGACCGTCTGGATGAAGCGCGGCGTCGACGGATCCGTTTCGAGGATGCGGCGCAGGCGCCATACCTGGACGTCGATGCCGCGGTCGGTGCCGTCGTACTCGGGCCCGTGCAGCAGCTCGAGCAGCCGCTCGCGCGTGAGCGTGCGCAGCGCATGGTTCACGAAGATCTTCAGCAGCGCGAATTCGCTGCTCGACAGCGTGGCCGGCTTGCCGTCGACCGACAGCGTGCGCGCCTGGAAGTCGAGCAGGAAGCGGCCGAACGCGAACGGCTCGCGCTGCTCGGGCGCGGCGGCCGACGGCGTCGCGCGGCGGCGGCGCAGCACGGCCTGCACGCGCGCGAGCAGCTCGCGCGGGTTGAACGGCTTGCCGAGGTAGTCGTCCGCGCCGAGCTCGAGCCCGACGATGCGGTCGACGTCGTCCGCCCGCGCGGTCAGCATGATCACGGGGATGTCGTCGCCGGCCGCGCGCAACTGGCGCAGCGCGGTCAGGCCGTCCACGCCCGGCATCATCAGGTCCAGCACGATGAGGTCGGGCCGCTCGCGCTCGAGGCGCTTCTCGAGCGTCGCCGCGTCGTGCAGCACGGACACTTCCATCCCCTGGCGCACGAGATAGTCGCGCAGCAGGTCTCGGAGTTCTTGGTCGTCGTCGACGATGAGGATCTGGGTAGTCATGGCTCGAAGTTTACCGCGCGAGGGTGGAGTCGAAGAACGAAACAAAGGGACGAAAGGGTTACTGCGGGTTACCGCGCAAGGGAACTGTAATGCACGGTAACCGGGCCGCCACCCCGCGTAACACCCGCCGGGGCCTGCATCGCTAACCTGCGTCTTACCGGATGCGGTACCCGGCTTCCCCGGCACCGCATCGTCGGACCCTTTGGATTCAAGGAGTTTCTGAAATGTATAAGAAGACTTCCCGCGTGGCCATCGCGGCCGCCGCCTTGCTCGCTCTCGCATTCGGCACCGCGCATGCCGCGCAGCCCAACGACATGCCGCCGCCGGGCGGCCCCGGCATGCACCGGATGCACGGCGAGCATGAAGGCGGCCCGTTCGGCGCGATCATGAAACTGCACGACCAGCTGAAGCTCAATGCGTCGCAAGAGCAGCAATGGCAGGCGGCCGTCAACACGATGAAGCAGAACCGTGACGCGATGCGCAAGAGCCACGAGCAGATGCGCGAGCAGTTCAAGGCGCAGCAGAACCAGCCGATCCTCGACCTGAGCGCGATGCATTCGGCGCGCCAGCAGGCGGAGGCGCAGAACGCGCAACTGCGCGAGCAGACGTCCGCCGCGTGGCTCACGTTCTACAACGGGCTGAACGACCAGCAGAAGACGATGGTCAGCACGGCGCTCAAGCAGCAGTTCGCGAACATGGAGCAGCGCCACGAGAAGATGAAGGCGCGCTGGGAGCAGCATCGCGCGGCCGCCAAGGGCGCGTCGGCGCCGGCGCAGTAAGCGGGCGGGCCGCGTTGCGCAGCGGCGCCGAAGGGGACGCAGGCATCGGCCTGCGTCCCCTTTTTCGTTTCAGGCGACGTCGAACAGCAGCACCTCGGCCAGCCGGCCGCGCGCGAACGCCACCGCGTCCGCCCCGCCGATCCGCGCGCCGTCGCCGGCCGCCAGCGCGCGGCCGTTGACCTCGACCTCGCCGCGCGCCACGTGCACGTAGATGCTGCGCCCGGCCGGCACGTCGAACGCCGTCGTCTCGTCGCCGTCGATCAGCCCCGCGAAGATGCGCGCGTCCGCCCGTATCGACAGCGCGCCGTCGCCGCCGTCGGGCGCCGCGACGAGCCTCAACCGGCCGCGCTTCTCGTCGTCGGCGAAACGCCGCGCCTCGTAATCGGGCCGCCCGCCCCGCCCGGCCGGCTGCAGCCAGATCTGCAACAGGTGCAGCGGCCGGTCGCGCGACGCGTTGGTTTCGCTGTGCACAAGCCCCGTGCCGGCGCTCATCCGCTGGATTCCGCCGGTTCGAACGATCGCGCCGCAGCCGAGGCTGTCGCGGTGCGCAAGCACGCCATCCAGTACGTAAGTGACGATCTCCACGTCGCGGCGCGGCTGCATCCCGAAACCGCGCGTCGGCGCGATCAGGTCCTCGCTCAGCACGCACAACGCGCCGACGGGCGGACGCACCGGCGCGGGCTCATGCCCGGTGCGGCAGGCGGATGAAAAGCTGTGACTCGATTCGAGCCAGCCGTGGCGCGTGTGCCAGCGGTCTTCGGCGCGCAGGATCTGGAACATGGAGGTGGACGCTCGGGGGCGCAGGTGTTCTGTTCGGGTTTACCTCCACTGTAGGGGGACGCCGAACGCGCCACAATCCGCCGCCAATGCACCTCATTGTTGCAAGCACGCCACCAATTGCCCGAATATTCGTTGCGAATGCCACGACTGCCGCAACAGCCGAATCGAGGAATCGGTCGATCGCGCCGGATTGCCGTTTTCCGGGTATCGCGTTCGGGTAAAATACCGCCCTTTTGGCGTTCGCCCTCGAGGCGGCCGCCCACGCCAGAGCGCCTATCGGCGATTTTTGGCCGTCTAGAATACGCCGCGGCGCCCGGTCCGACCGGCCGCGAGCGCCCCCGGAAAGTCAGCAACAGAAGGATGGAAATGAAGAAGGCCGCCCTGTGCGCCGCCCTCGCCCTCGTGGCGGGCAGCGCCTTCGCGAAGGAGTGGAAGACCGTGCGGATCGGCGTCGACGCCAGCTACCCGCCGTTCGAGTCGACCGCGCCGAGCGGCGAGATCGTCGGTTTCGACGTCGATCTCACCAAGGAAATCTGCAAGCGGATCAACGTGAAATGCGTGTGGGTGGCGCAGGATCTCGACGGGATCATCCCGGCGCTGAAAGCGAAGAAGTACGACGTCATCGTGTCGTCGCTGACGGTCACGGACAAGCGCCGCGAGCAGATCGACTTCTCCGACAAGGTGTATGACGCGCCCGCACGGATGATCGCGAAGGCCGGCTCGCCGCTGCGGCCGACGGTCGCGTCGCTGAAAGGCAAGCGCGTCGGCGTCGAGCAGGGTTCGACGCAGGAATCGTACGCGAAGGCGTACTGGGAACCGCAGGGCGTGACGATCGTTCCTTACCAGAACCAGGACCAGGTCTATGCCGATCTCGGCACGGGCCGCCTCGACGCGACGCTGCAGGACGAACTGCAGGCCGACTACGGCTTCCTGCGCACGCCGCGCGGCAAGGGTTTCGCGTTCGCCGGGCCGGAAGTGAAGGATCCGAAGACGATCGGCGACGGCACCGCGATCGGCCTGCGCAAGGAAGATACCGACCTGAAGCTCAGGATCAACCAGGCGCTGGCCGACATGCACAAGGACGGCACGTACGACCGGCTGTCGCACAAGTACTTCTCGTTCAGCGTCTATTCGGCGCCGGCCCGCTGAACGCGGACAAGAAGAAGCAGCGGATGCGGGGGCGGCCTCGCGTCCGCGCAGTACAGGCAGTCAACCACGCGCCGCCCGCCCCCTTGCCCGCCGCTCGCGCGACGGGCGAGCCCGGTACCGTTGCCGGGGCGGACGGTCATGATACGCACGGGGCGTTCCGCGCAGCTTGGCGGGCGCGTCTTTCGCGGCGCACGGCGTGCGCCCCCAGGGACCACACCAGGGACCCCATATGTTTCTACAAGGCTACGGCCCGCTGATCCTCGCCGGCACCTGGCAAACCGTCAAACTGGCGGTGCTTTCGCTTGCGCTGTCGTTCCTGCTGGGGCTGCTCGGCGCCGGCGCGAAGCTGTCGCGCAACCGCGTCACGAACGGCGTCGGCACCGTCTACACGACGCTGATCCGCGGCGTTCCCGATCTCGTGCTGATGCTGCTGCTGTTCTACAGCCTGCAGATCTGGCTGAACATGGCGACCGACGCGCTCGGCTGGGACCAGATCGACATCGACCCGTTCCTCGCCGGCGTGCTCGTGCTCGGCTTCATCTACGGCGCGTACTTCACCGAGACGTTCCGCGGCGCGTTCCTGTCCGTGCCGCGCGGCCAGCTCGAGGCCGGCAGCGCCTACGGGATGACGAACTGGCAGGTATTCACGCGGATCATGTTCCCGCAGATGATGCGCTTCGCGCTGCCGGGCATCGGCAACAACTGGCAGGTGCTCGTGAAGTCGACCGCGCTCGTGTCGATCATCGGCCTGGCCGACGTCGTGAAGGCGTCGCAGGACGCCGGCAAGGGCACGCTGCGGTTCTTCTTCTTCACGCTGATCGCGGGCGCCGTCTACCTCGCCATCACGACGATCTCGAACTTCGTGCTGATGTGGCTCGAAAAGCGCTACTCGACCGGTGTCCGCAAGGCTGACCTATGATCGAACTCATCCAAGAATACTGGCGCAACTATCTGTACACCGACGGCTATCGCATCACCGGTGTCGCGATCACGCTGTGGCTGCTGGTCGTGTCGATCGGCCTCGGCTTCTGCCTGTCGGTGCCGCTCGCGGTCGCGCGCGTGTCGAAGAAGAAATGGCTGTCGGGCGCCGTGTGGCTGTACACGTACGTGTTCCGCGGCACGCCGCTCTACGTGCAGCTGCTGCTCTGCTACACGGGCCTCTACAGCCTGCAGGCCGTGCGCGGCACGCCGATGCTCGATGCGTTCTTCCGCGACGGGATGCACTGCACGCTGCTCGCGTTCACGCTGAACACCTGCGCGTACACCACCGAAATCTTCGCGGGCGCGATCAAGGCGACGTCGTACGGCGAGATCGAGGCCGCGCGCGCGTACGGGATGTCCCCGTTCACGATGTATCGCCGCGTGATCCTGCCGTCGGCGCTGCGCCGCGCGCTGCCGCTGTACAGCAACGAAGTGATCCTGATGCTGCACGCGACGACGGTGGCCTTCACCGCGACCGTGCCGGACATCCTGAAGATCGCGCGCGACGTGAACTCGGCGACCTACATGTCGTTCCACGCGTTCGGCATCGCCGCCCTGCTCTACCTCGTGATCTCGTTCACGCTCGTGTGGCTGTTCCGCCAGGCCGAGCGCCGCTGGCTCGCGTATCTGCGCCCGCAAGGCAAGTAAGTTTTCGCAGGATTACTGATGAACTCCCAGACCCAGAAGCTTTTCGTCGACGATCTCCACAAGCGGTACGGCGACAACGAGGTGCTCAAAGGCGTGTCGCTGAAGGCGAACTCGGGCGACGTGATCAGCGTGATCGGCTCGTCCGGCTCCGGCAAGAGCACGATGCTGCGCTGTATCAACTTCCTCGAGCAGCCGAACGCGGGCCGCATCTTCGTCGATCGCGAGGAAGTGCGCACCGCGCTCGACAAGACGGGCGCGCTGCGCGCGGCCGATCCGAAGCAGCTGCAGCGCGTGCGCACCAAGCTGTCGATGGTGTTCCAGCACTTCAACCTGTGGTCGCACATGAACGTGATCGAGAACGTGATGGAAGCGCCGGTGAACGTGCTCGGTATCCCGAAGAAGGAAGCCGAGGAGCGTGCGCGCGAGTATCTCGAGAAGGTCGGCCTCGCGCCGCGCGTCGAGAAGCAGTATCCGTCGCATTTGTCGGGCGGCCAGCAGCAGCGGGTGGCGATCGCGCGCGCGCTCGCGATGCATCCGGACGTGATGCTGTTCGACGAGCCGACCTCCGCGCTCGACCCGGAGCTGGTGGGTGAAGTGCTGAAGGTGATGCAGAAGCTCGCCGAGGAAGGCCGCACGATGATCGTCGTCACGCACGAGATGGGCTTCGCGCGCAACGTGTCGAATCACGTGATGTTCCTGCACCAGGGCCGCGTCGAGGAGGAAGGCGTGCCGGCCGAGGTGCTCGCGAATCCGAAGAGCGAGCGTCTGCGCGCGTTCCTGTCGGGCAGCCTCAAGTAACGCCCGTCACCCGCCACGCCCGAACGGGCGCCCCGCGGTTCGCCGCGCGGCGCCCGTTTTGCGTTTACCCGTCACGCGGCGCTCACCGGCGCGCCGTCGGCGAACGCGCGCAGCTCGTCGCCCGCCAGCCGGTAGCGCACCCATTCGCTCTGCGGCGCCGCGCCGACGCGCTCGTAGAAGCGGATCGCCGGCTCGTTCCAGTCGAGCACGCTCCATTCGAAACGCCCGCAGCCCGACTCGACCGCGACCCGCGCGAGCGCCTTCAGCAATTGCAGCCCCGCACCGGCGCCGCGAAAACGCGGCGACACGTACAGATCCTCCAGATACAGCCCCTGCCGCGCGAGCCACGTCGAATACGAGAAGAAATACACGGCGAACCCGGCCGGCTCGCCGTCGACCTCGCAGATCAGCGCACGCGCCGGCGAGCCTTCGCCGAACAGGCTGCGTTCGAGCGATTCGGGCGTGGCGACGACTTCGTGCTCGGCCTTCTCGTAGACGGCGAGTTCGGTGATGAAGCGCAGGATCAGCGGCACGTCGGCGACGGTCGCGGAGCGAATATCGATTTGCACGGGTTGAGCCCTCCTCCGGCCCGGATGGGAAACGGACAAGCGGCGCCGCGCAACCGCACTGGCGCCGTTCGAACCGTCATGCTACGTTCGCGCCGTGCCTGCAGGAAGTGCAGTTTCTTCATCCAGACCTGAACATGATGCATCCCGATCTGCGCCGCCTCGACCTGAACCTGCTGCTCGTGTTCGACGCGTTGTACCGCCACCGGTCGGTCGCGGCGGCCGCGCACGAACTCGCGCTGAGCCCGTCGGCGTTGAGCCACGCGCTCGCGCGGCTGCGCGACGCGATCGGCGATGCGCTGTTCGTGCGCCTCGGCAACGAGATGCAGCCGACCGTGCGCGCCGACGACATCGCCACGTGGGTCGGCGACGCGCTCGATGCGATGTCGAAGGGGCTCGCCCGCGCGCGCCGCTTCGATCCGGCGCACAGCGACCGCACGTTCGTGTTCGCCGCGACCGACTACACGGCGTTCGCGGTACTGCCGGCGTTCCTGGCCCGCATCCAGCACGTGGCGCCGCACCTGCGGATTCGCGTCGTCCATTCGGACCGCAAGATTTCCGTCGACGAGCTCGCGGCCGGCCGTATCGACTTCGCGCTCGGCTACCACGAGGAATCGGCGGCCGACGCGCCGGGCATCGAGGATTTCGACTGGTTCTCCGACGACTACGTCGTGATCGCGAGCGCCGCGCATCCGGACATCCGCCGCCGGCTGACGCTCGACCAGTATCTGGCGGCTCGCCACGTCGTCGTCACGCCGTGGAACGAGTCGCGCGGCGTCGTCGACTACGTGCTCGATCGCCTCGGCCTCGCGCGGCACGTGGCCGTGCAATTGCCGACCGTGCTGGCCGCGCCGTTCGTGATCGCGGAGTCGGCACTCCTGATGACCGTGCCGAACCGCGCCGCGCAGGCGCTGCGGCACGCGGCGCCGATCCGCATCTTCCCCGCGCCGTTCGAGATCCCCCGCTACACGGTGAAGGTCTACTCACACGCGAAGCATGCGCGCACCGATGCGCACCGCTGGATTCGCGCGCAGTTGCTCGACGCGCGACCGAGCCCGGACTGAGCGCGGCACGCGGCAGCACGGGCGTTCCCGGCGTCGACCGGCGATGGCGGCAATCGCCCGAATCATTACGAAATACTTACCAATTTCGCGACTTTCGCGCTTACGCCGGCGCCCTGGCAACGTCAATAGTGGCAATCCTTGACCCACGCCCGCGGAAACCACGTTTCCCTTGTGGCACAAGGGTTTTCCGGTAATCGAGCACCCTTGGGACACTTGTCGCGCACCGTGTTGCATGGCAATTTGGCGACAGCGGTTAGTCAAACAACGATTTCCGTCGCCACAAAATTGTATTTTTGCTAAATTAGTAACCAAAGTAGCAAAACGAAGTTCGTGAAATGTAGTTTAGCTTCACGACACAACAAGGAGACCCCGCAGGCCGACCCGGCTGCGCGGGACCGCTCAACGGTTTTCCGTCTGCTTGCCCGCGTGCCGCGCTTACCGGCCCTGCACGAGGTCTCCCTGGTTATCCCGCTTTTGCCCGGCGCTCGCGCTCCGGGCATCTCGTGCAGTCTGGGTTGACTTTTTGACAGGGTATGGAGGAGATGATGAAGAAAGCTTTGGTCGCGGCCGCGCTGATGGCTGCTGGGGTGGTGACGGCGCACGCGCAGAGCAGCGTCACGCTGTATGGCCGCCTGGATGCCGGCCTCGAGTACATGAACGGCCTGCAGGACGGCCATCGCTACCGTGCGGAGAGCGGCGACTGGGGCACGAGCCTGTGGGGCTTGAAGGGTAGCGAGGACATCGGCGGCGGCAACAAGATCCTGTTCCACCTCGAAGGCGCGTTCAACACGATGAACGGCGGCCTCGGCACGAGCGGCTCGATCTGGGATCGTTTCGCGACCGTCGGTATCTCGAACGACCGCTACGGTACGCTGCTGCTGGGTCGCGAACTCGCGATCGCCAACGGCGTGTGGGACTTCGACCCGTTCGGCCAGTCGGCCTGGTCGACGGCCTCGCTGGTGCGCGGCCGCAACTGGAACAAGACCAGCAACAACGTGTCGTACCAGTCGCCGTCGGTCTACGGCCTCGACTTCTACGGCCAGTTCTCGTTCTCGAACTCGACCAGCTTCAACGGCAACACGACGGCCGGCGCGCCGGGCCGTGCCATGGGCGGTCAGGTCACCTATACGAACTCGCTGTTCCAGTTGCGCGGCATCTACGACGAAACGCGCGACAGCAACGGCCGCTTCTCGGACGTGTTCAACTACTCGCGTGAATACTTCGCGGGCGTGAACGTGTTCCTCGGCCAGTTCAAGGTTCAGGCGGCTTACCAGGCATCGCGCGCCGACGGCAGCGGCGGCCCGGCAGCGAACGCTGGCGTGACCGGTACGCAACAGGTGTGGGGCGGCGTAACGTGGCAAGCCACGCCGGCAGCGGCGCTGATCGCGGCCGTGTATCACGTGAACGCGAACCACGGCGGCGGCAACGCGAACATCTACACGGTCGGCGGCTCGTACAACATCTCGAAGCGCACGCTGTTCGACGTCCAGGTCGCCACGGTGCGCAACAGCTCGACGGCCAACTTCGGCCTGAACGCGAACAATGCAGGCACCGCCGTGTCGACCGGCAACCCGCATCCGGGCGGCAGCCAGACCGGCGTCTACGCCGGTATCCAGCACCTGTTCTGATCAGGCGCCGTCAAAGAACGATTCGACAACGTTTTCCACGCTGCTGCGAGAGGCGCGTATCGGTGCGGTACCCAACCGGGTATCCGCACCGTTTTTTCTTGAGCGGCGGATGCGTGCGACCCGCTGCCCGATCGGCCGAAGCGGCCGGGAAGTGATCGAACGGCGCGGACGCGGCGCTCAAACGGCCGCTTCGTTCTCTTCGCCGGTGCGGATGCGGATCACGCGCTCGACGTCCGACACGAAGATCTTGCCGTCGCCGATCTTGCCGGTGCGCGCCGCGCCGATCACCGCGTCGATCACCTGATCGACCTGCGCTTCCGCGACGACCACCTCGATCTTCATCTTCGGCAGGAAATCGACGACGTATTCCGCGCCGCGATACAGCTCGGTATGGCCCTTCTGGCGGCCGAAGCCTTTCACTTCCGTCACGGTCAGGCCCGTGAGACCCACTTCGGCGAGCGCTTCGCGGACTTCGTCCAGCTTGAACGGCTTGATGATGGCGGTGATGCGTTTCATGATGGTTGTCCCTCAATGCTCGTTTGGGTGAAAAATCGCGATCCCGATTGTAAGCCGGCGGGCCGCATCCGGCCCAGCACCGCTCAATCGAGCCGTTCGGTGAAGCGCGAGGTGATCGGGTAGCGCCAGTCGCGCCCGAATGCGCGGTGCGTGACGCGGATGCCGATCGGCGCCTGACGGCGCTTGTATTCGTTGATCTTGATGAGCCGCGTTACGCGCTCGACGTCGGCCTGCGCGTAGCCGGCCGCGACGATCTCGGCGAGCGGCCGGTCTTCTTCCATGTACATCCGCATGATCGCGTCGAGCACGTCGTACGGCGGCAGGCTGTCCTGGTCGGTCTGGTTCTCGCGCAGTTCGGCCGACGGCGCGCGTGTCAGGATCCGCTCGGGGATCACGTCGCGCCGCCCGTAGTCGGTCGTTTCGTTGCGATAGCGGCAGAGCCGGTACACGAGCGTCTTCGCGATGTCCTTGATCACCGCGAAGCCGCCGGCCATGTCGCCGTACAGCGTGCAGTAGCCGACCGCCATCTCGCTCTTGTTGCCGGTCGTCAACACGATCGAGCCGAACTTGTTCGACAGCGCCATCAGCAGCGTGCCGCGGATGCGCGCCTGGATGTTCTCCTCCGTCGCGTCTTCGGGGCGGCCCGCGAATTCATCGGCAAGCGCGGCGCGGAAGGCATCGAACATCGGGGCGATCGCGATCTCGTCGTAACGCACGCCGACGCGCCGCGCCATCTCCGCCGCATCGGTGGTCGAGATGTCGGCCGTGAAGCGCGACGGCATCATCACCGCGCGCACGCGCTCGGGCCCGAGCGCATCGCACGCGACGGCCAGCACCAACGCCGAATCGACGCCGCCCGACAACCCGATCAGCACGCCGGGAAAGCCGTTCTTGCCGATGTAGTCGCGCACGCCCGTCACGAGCGCGCGATACACCTGCGCATGCGTCGACAGCTCGGGCGCGATCGCGCCGGGCAGCGGCCGCGCGCCGTCGAATTCGACGATCGCGTGCCCCTCGTCGAACTGCGGCATCTTCGCGACGAGCGCGCCCTCGCCGTCGAGCACGAACGACCCGCCGTCGAACACGAGCTCGTCCTGGCCGCCGACCAGGTTCACGTACACCATCGGCAGCCCGGTCTCGCGAATCCGCGCGCGCAGGATGTCGATGCGCACCGCTTCCTTGTTCATGTGGTACGGCGAGCCGTTCGGGATCAGCAGCACCTGCGCGCCGGCCGCCTTCGCGATCTGCGCGGCCGACGCATGCCATGCGTCCTCGCAGATGATCACGCCGTATTTCACGCCGTTCAGCTCGAACACGAGCGGCTCGGTATCGGTCGCGAAGTAGCGCTTCTCGTCGAACACCTCGGCGTTCGGCAGATCCTGCTTGCGGTAGGTGCCGACGATCTCGCCGCCGACGATCAGCGACACCGCGTTGAAGGTATCGGTGGGCGGCACGCCGCGCTCGATCGGGCGGTTTGCATTACCATCGACGGCTGACGCGCTGCCCGGTCCGCTGCCCGCACCCCTGCCCGCACCGCGCAACGGATGCCCGACCAGCACCGCGAGCCCGTCGAACGCCTTCAGCGCGTCGGCGAGCGCATCGAGTGCGGCGGCCGCCGCCGCGTAGAACGCGGGCCGCAGCAGCAGGTCTTCCGGCGGATAGCCGGACAGCGCGAGTTCGGGAGCGACCATCAGTTGCGCACCATCGTTGTGCGCGGCGCGCGCGGCCGCGACGATGCGCGCGACGTTGCCGGCGAAATCGCCGACGGTGACGTTGATCTGGGCGAGAGCGAGTCGGGTCTTCATGGCGGGAGCGGCGCAGCCCGGCGGCGCGCCTTGAACGGCTGACGAAATCGATCCGGGCGCGGGCCGCGACGGCCCGCATCCGGCAACATCCAACGGTACGGATTCACGCTTGAAACACGAACGCATCGATTATCGCACGGGCATCCTGTCGTCCCCCGCCGAGGTGCCGGCCGACGAATGGAACGCGCTGCTCGCGCGCGACGCACAGCCCACGCCGTTCCTGCGCCACGAATTCCTCCACGCGCTGCACGTCGCGCGCTGCGCGGTGGACGACACCGGCTGGTCGCCGCACTTCGTCACGCTGACCGACACGCACACGGGCCGGCTCGCGGCCGCCGCGCCCGTCTACGCGAAACAGCATTCGTACGGCGAATACGTGTTCGACTGGGCATGGGCCGACGCGTACCAGCGCAACAACCTGCCCTATTACCCGAAGCTGCTGTGCGCGGTGCCGTTCACGCCGGTGCAGGGCACGCGGCTGCTCGCGGCCAGCGACGACGCGCGCCGCCGGCTCGCGGCCACGCTGCTCGCGTTCGCCGAGCAGAGCGACGTGTCGTCGCTGCACGTGCTGTTCCCGACCGGCGATGAAGCGCGGCTGCTGGAATCGATGGGCATGATGCTGCGCGAGGGCGTGCAGTTTCACTGGCTCAACGACGGGTACCGCCACTTCGACGATTTCCTCGGCACGCTCGAGCAGAAGAAGCGCAAAAACATCCGCGCGGAACGGCGCAAGGTACACGACGCGGGCGTGACGTTCCGGCGGCTCGCCGGCGATCAAATCACCGACGCCGACTGGCGCTTCTTCTCGCGCTGCTATCGGCAGACCTACCGCGAGCACTATTCGAGCCCGTACCTGAACCTCGACTTCTTTCGCACGATCGGCGCGACGATGCCCGAGAACCTGCTGCTCGTGATTGCGGAAGCCGACGGCCAGCCGATCGCGAGCGCGCTCGCGGTGTACCGGCGCGGCGAGCACGGCGGCGGCACGCTGTATGGCCGCTACTGGGGCGCGATCGAGCACGTGCCCTGCCTGCATTTCGAAACGGCCTACTACCAGTTGCTCGAATTCTGCATCGAGGCCGGGCTCGACACGTTCGAAGGCGGCGCGCAGGGTGAGCACAAGCTCGCGCGCGGCTTCCTTCCCACCGTCACGCATTCCGCGCACTGGCTCGCGCATCCGGCGTTTTCCGATGCGGTCGCGCGCTTTCTCGAACGCGAGACCGAGCATATCCACGCGTACGTCGACGAACTGCGCGAACACGATCCGTTCCGGCGCGGTACCTGACGGCGAGCCGTATCACGTCGCCCCACGTCGCGCACCGGAGCACGCGCAAATTCTGAGACACTGGCGGCTTCGCATCCCGCCGCCCCGCCATGTCCTGGTTTCTGTATCTGATCGAATGCGCCGACGACAGCGTCTACACGGGCATCACGACCGATGTCGCCGCGCGCTTCGACGAACACGCGTCCGGCAAGGGCGCGCGCTACACGCGCTCGCGCAAGCCGCGCGCGGTGCTCGCGTCGTTTCCGCTGCCCGACCGGTCGAGCGCGTCGCGCGCCGAATACTGGGTGAAGCGGCTCACGCCCGCGAAAAAGCGCGAGTTGGCGGCTGGGTTGCGGACGCTCGAATCGGTGGTGCCGGTGGTGATCACGCTCGAGGAGAGCGGCGACACGGCGGGGACGAAGGCGACGGCGCGCGGGCGGAAGAAGGGAAAGGCGGAAAACGTCGACGATGCGGCGCAAACGACTGCAACGGAACAGGTTGCCGGGAAAAAGGTGAAGGCCGGGAAAGTTGTCGGGTCTGCAAACACCGCGAAGACGGCGAAGCCTGCGAAGGGCAAACAAGCGTCGAAGTCGACGAAAGCAAATCAAGCCGCTCCGGACGCGAAACGCGCAAAAACCGACGGCGCAGCCGCTGAAAGGACCTCGGCGCGTGGCACACCGGTCAAGAAAACCGGCCAGCCGCCTTCCGCGTCGTCAAACGGGAAGGCGCCAGCCGCCGCCGGCAAACCCGCCGCGAAGACACGCGAAGACGCCGCCGCACCGGCCCGCCGCCGTTCCTCGGCCACGAAAACCGCCGAAGCGATCCCTCCGTCCATTGCCCCGCCCCGCGCGAAACGCGCGAAGAAAGCACCGGCCACGCCCTCGCCTGTCTCCGCGTCCGCCAGCCGGAAAACCGCCCGCGCAAAACAAAACCGCGCGGCCTCCTGACGAGACACGCGCGGTTTGCGCTCCGTACGCACCGGCCAGCGGCCGGCACGCCGCTTACTTCTTGTAGTTCGCGGCGCCGTCGGTGATTTCCTTGTGCGCGGCTTCGATGCCGGCCCAGCCTTCGACCTTCACCCACTTGCCCTTCTCGAGCGCCTTGTATTGCTCGAAGAAGTGCTTGATCTGGTCTTTCAGGTACTCGGGCACGTCGTCGATCGTCTTCAGGTTCGCCGTCATCGGGCAGATCTTGTCGTGCGGCACCGCGACCAGCTTCGCGTCGACGCCCGACTCGTCGGTCATCTGCAGCATGCCGAGCACGCGCGAACGCACGATCGAGCCGGCCAGCAGCGGGAACGGCGTGATCACCAGCACGTCGACCGGATCGCCATCGCCCGACAGCGTCTGCGGGATGTAGCCGTAGTTCACCGGGTAGCGCATGCCCGTGCCGATGAAGCGGTCGACGACGAGGAGGCCCAGTTCCTTGTCCGCCTCGTACTTCACCGGATCGCTTTGCGCGGGAATCTCGATGATCACGTTGAAATCTTGCGGCAGGTCCTTGCCGGCCGGAACATGATTGAAGCTCATGAGCACTCTCTGTAGGTCGATGGGAATTCGGGACAGGGCGCCGCGGCCGATGCACCGCCGCAGCGCCCCCCAAAAAGGAATGCGCCATTATAGCCAATCGACCGGTGGCGTCCGGATGACGATCGGCGCGATAATCGTTCCGGATGTCCGGCCGTCGAGCCGGCGGCGGTGTGCGTGGACCACACGGCACGGAAGCCGGGTAAAGTGCCGAAGCGCAAACGGCTTTGCATGGGATCCACGTAGGCGCTGAAGCGCTAACTCCACCCAACCACGCCATGGGACCCGAGTAAGCGCTAAAGCGCTAACTCGGGTCGACCGCCGTGGGGGTGGAGTAAGCGCTGAAGCGCTAACTCCACCCAACCACGCCATGGGACCCGAGTAAGCGCTAAAGCGCTAACTCGGGTCGACCGCCGTGGGGGTGGAGTAAGCGCTGAAGCGCTAACTCCACCCAACCACGCCATGGGACCCGAGTAAGCGCTAAAGCGCTAACTCGGGTCGACAGGAGGAGACATGGAAGAAGCGAAGCACTTCATCGCGGGCGAATGGACGTTGCCCGCGCAACTGGAAACCATCGCGGTCGTCGATCCGTCCGACGGCCAGCCATTCGCGACGATCGCGCGCGGCACGGCGCCCGACATCGAGCGCGCAGTCGCCGCGGCCCGCGACGCGTTCGCAGGCCCGTGGGGCGCGGCGAGCGCCGCCGAACGCGGACGCGTGCTGATGCGGCTGTCGGCACGCGTGGCCGACCATCTCGAGGAACTCGCCGCGATCGAGGCGCGCGACACCGGCAAGCCGCTGAAGCAGGCGCGCGCCGATGCAGCCGCGCTCGCGCGCTACTTCGAGTTCTACGCGGGCGCCGCCGACAAGCTGCACGGCGAAACCCTCCCCTACCAGGCCGGCTACACGGTGCTGACCGTGCGCGAGCCGCACGGCGTCACCGGCCATATCGTGCCGTGGAACTACCCGATGCAGATCTTCGGGCGCAGCGTCGGCGCGGCGCTCGCGGCCGGCAACGCATGCGTGGTCAAGCCGGCCGAGGACGCGTGCCTGTCCGTGCTGCGCGTCGCCGAGCTGGCCGCCGAGGCCGGGCTGCCGGCCGGCGCGCTCAACATCGTCACCGGCTACGGCCACGAAGCGGGCGCCGCGCTCGCGCGCCATCCGGGCATCGACCATATCTCGTTTACGGGTTCGCCGGCCACCGGCAAGCTGGTCGCGCAGATGGCGGCCGAGAACCACGTGCCGGTCACGCTCGAACTCGGCGGCAAGTCGCCGCAACTCGTGTTCGCCGATGCCGATCTCGACGCGGCGCTGCCCGTGCTCGTGTCCGCGATCGTGCAGAACGGCGGGCAGACCTGCTCGGCCGGCAGCCGCGTGCTGATCGAGCGCGCGGTGTACGAGCCGCTCGTCGAGCGCCTCGCCACCGCGTTCAACGGGCTGCGCGTCGGCCCGAGCCGCGCCGATCTCGATTGCGGCCCGCTGATCAACGCGAAGCAGCAGCAACGCGTGTGGGATTTCCTGTCCGACGCACAGCACGACGGCATTCCGATGGCCGCGCACGGGCAGGTCGTCGCCGACGCGCCCGAAACCGGCTTCTACCAGGCGCCCGCGCTGTTGCGCGACGTGCCGCCGTCGCACCGGCTCGCGCAGGAAGAAGTGTTCGGTCCCGTGCTCGCGGCGATGCGTTTCGTCGACGAGGACGAAGCCGTCTCGCTCGCCAACGGCACGCCGTACGGCCTCGTCGCGGGCATCTGGACACGCGACGGCGCACGCCAGATGCGGCTGGCGCGGCGTCTGCGCGCGGGGCAGGTGTTCATCAACAACTATGGCGCGGGCGGCGGCGTCGAGCTGCCGTTCGGCGGCGTCGGCCATTCGGGCCATGGCCGCGAGAAAGGCTTCGAGGCGCTGTACGGCTTCACCGCGCTGAAGACGATCGCGATCCGGCACGGCTGAACGCGCGGCACGCGGCACACGACGACTCTCATGACAAACACAGGAGACACACCATGCGGTTGAGCGGCAAGACGGCCATCGTCACGGGCGGCGGCTCGGGGTTCGGCGAAGGCATCGCGAAGACCTATGCGCGCGAAGGCGCGAACGTCGTCGTCAACGATCTCAACGGCGCGGCGGCCGAGCGCGTCGCGAGCGAGATCGCGCTCGCGGGCGGCAAGGCGATCGCGGTGGCCGGCGACGTGTCGAAGGAGGACGACTGGCGCGCGCTGCTGCAGGCCGCCCTCGACGATTTCCATGCGGTGCAGATCGTCGTGAACAACGCGGGCACCACGCACCGCAACAAGCCCGTGCTCGACGTGACGGAAGCCGAATTCGACCGCGTGTACGCGGTCAACATGAAGAGCCTGTTCTGGTGCGTGCAGACCTTCGTCCCGTATTTCCGCGCACAGGGCGGCGGCGTGTTCGTGAACGTCGCGTCGACGGCCGGCGTGCGGCCGCGCCCGGGCCTCGTCTGGTACAACAGCACGAAGGGCGCGATGATCACTGCGAGCAAATCGCTCGCGGCCGAGCTCGGCGCCGATCGCATCCGCGTGAACTGCATCAACCCGGTGCTCGGCGAAACCGCGCTGATGACCGAGTTCATGGGCTGCGAGGACACCCCGGAAAATCGCCGCCGCTTTCTCGCGACGATTCCGCTCGGCCGTTTCTCGACGCCGCAGGACATCGCGAACGCCGCGCTGTACCTCGCGTCCGACGAAGCCGAATTCATCACCGGCGTGTGCCTCGAAGTCGACGGCGGGCGCTGCATCTAGTCGCACCGGGCCATACGGTTAGCCCGTATTGCTTCGCACGAAACCGGATCGGGCACCACCGCGCCTGCTCCGGCCCACTACAAGGACAGCGGTGCATCGAATCCAGGCACGCGCCCGAGCGCGGCCTTCGATCGACCGCACGGCATGGGATCCAGGTAACCGCTCAAGCGTCAGCCCGGGTCGACAGGAGACAACATGGCAACATCGACGCAGTCGCTGCCGGGATCGTCCGGCGCATTCGAGGAAGCAACCTACCGCAAGGTGTCGTGGCGGCTCGTGCCGCTCCTGCTGCTGTGCTACGTGGTTGCGTATCTCGACCGCGTGAACGTCGGGTTCGCGAAGCTGCAGATGGCGAGCGACCTGAACCTCAGCGATACCGTGTACGGGCTCGGCGCCGGCATCTTCTTCTTCGGCTATTTCCTGTTCGAGGTGCCGAGCAACATCATCCTGCACCGGGTGGGCGCCCGCGTGTGGATCGCCCGCATCATGGCGACGTGGGGCGTGATCTCGATCCTGACGATGTTCGTCACGACGCCCGCGATGTTCTACGTGATGCGCTTCCTGCTCGGCGTCGCCGAAGCGGGCTTCTTCCCCGGCGTGATCCTCTACCTCACCTACTGGTATCCCGCGCACCGGCGCGGCCGGATGACCACGTTCTTCATGACGGCAGTCGCGCTGTCCGGCGTGATCGGCGGGCCGATCTCGGGCTTCATCCTGAAGGCGTTCGACGGCGTGAGCGGCTGGCACGGCTGGCAATGGCTGTTCCTGCTCGAAGGCATTCCGTCGGTGCTCGCCGGCGTGCTCGTGTTCTTCACGCTCGACGAGCGGATCGCGAAGGCGACGTGGCTGACCGACGAAGAAAAGGCGCTGCTCGCCCGCAACGTCGACGCGGAGGAAGCCACCAAGGAGGACCTGCCGCTCGGCGCCGTGATGTCGAGCCCGCGTGTCTGGCTGATGGCGCTGATCTATTTCTCGTTCGTGATGGGGCTCTACGGCGTCGGCTTCTGGCTGCCGACGATCATCAAGGCAACCGGCGTGACCGACACGGTCATGATCGGCCTGCTGTCGGCGGTGCCGTATGCGGCCGCGGTGGTCGCGATGATCCTGATCGCGCGCAGCGCGGACAAGCGCCGCGAACGCCGCTGGCACCTCGCGATTCCGGCCGCGATCGGCGCGCTCGGCCTCGTGCTGTCGGTGATCTGGGCGCACCAAACCGCGCTCGCGATGCTCGGCCTCACGCTCGCGACGATCGGCATCCTGACGACGCTGCCGCTGTTCTGGAGCCTGCCGACCGCATTCCTCGGCGGCACGGCCGCCGCCGCCGGCATCGCGATGATCAACTCGATCGGCAACCTCGCGGGCTTCCTGAGCCCGTACCTGATGGGCTGGCTCAAGCAGGCGACGAGCACCAACGATGCGGGCATGTACATGCTGGCCGGGTTCCTCGTGCTCGGCGGGCTGCTTGCGCTGTCGGTGCCGAAGCGGCTCGTCGACAAGTGATGCGCGGCGTGTAACGGCGCACCGCGAACGACCGAATACGCCGATCGATGGCCGGTGCTCGCGAGATCGCCCCGACGGCCGGCATCGTCCGGCCGCCGGGGCGTTTTCGATTCCGGGCAGGCCAGGCCCGCACCGGCCGGATGACGGCATCCTGCGTCCCGGCGGCCCCACGACGGACGAAAAAAAGCCCCGAATGCCGATCGGCATTCGGGGCGTGTACCGCAGCGCCGCATCACACCACGGTGATCGCCAGCGCGCTTTCGCGGTAGTGCTTCGCGGCCTTGTCGGTTTCGCCGAGCTGCTCGAACAGGCGGGCGAGCGCACGATGCGCACGCACTCTCAGCGCCTCGTTGTCGGCCAGCTTCAATGCCGATTCGAGGAACGACTGCGCCTTGCCCCACAGCTGCTGCTGCTGGCAGAGCCTGCCGAGCGCGAACAGCAGGTCGGCATCTTCCGGATGATCCTTCTTCCAGCCCTCGGCCTTCTGGATCAGCGGCAGCGCATCGGCGCCGGCCGTGTCCGGGTAACGGCGCAGCAGGCGCGCATCCCAGTTGTGCGCGAGCGCGTCCTCGACGATGCGGCGCGCTTCGTTGCGGCGCTCGAGCGGCACGAGCAGCTCGGCCGCGAGATCGGCCAGGCGCGGCGACTGGCGCTCGACCGTCGACAGCGACTGCCATACCTCGAGCAGCGCGTCCGCGTCGTGCCGGCGTTCGCGCAGCAGGTTTTCCGCCGCCTGCTGGCGCAGCCGCACGGCCGCGGCCGGATGCAGCGCCTCGCGCTTTTCGAGCGCCTTCGCGAGCTTCAGCACCTCGGCCCAGTTCTTCAGTTGCTGCTGCGCCCGCAGCGCGACCTGCTGCGCATGAATGCGCTTGCCGCCGGCCTGCATGTCGGCCAGCGCGGCAAGCGCGCCGTCCGCGTCGCGGGCGTCCGCGCGCATGTCGGCCGCGGCGAGCAGCCGTGCATCCTGCCATTCGGGCGCGTCGACCTTCGACAGCCACTCGTCGCGGCGCGTGTACTCGTGCATGCGGTGCGCGGCCGTGGCCCCGACGAGACTCGCGGCGCCCAGGTTCGCGTCGACCGCCAGCGCTTCGCGCGCGGCCTTCTCCGCACGCGAGAAGCGGCCCGCGTACAGGTTCGAGATTGCATCGCGCAGCGACGCCTGCGCCTTCTCGTTGCGCGAACGCGCCCGATACGCGGCGACCCGCTGCGGCATGCGCCAGATGTTGCGCACGATGCGCAGCAGCGCGTACACGACGATGAACAGCACGACGATGGCGATCACGAACAGGTTCAGCGACACGTCGACCCGGTACGGCGGATAGACGAGCAGCACCTGCCCCGCGTCGAAACGGCCGACGGTGGCGAGCGCCGCGGCGATCGCGAACAGGATCGCGAGCCAGACGATTCCTCGAAGCGTCATCGTTACCCCCGGCTCTTGAACTGCTGAACGGCGTTCAGGCTCGTGTTCAGGTTCGGCACCGCGACCGTCAGCGCTGCGCCGTCAACCTGCTTGAGCAGATCCTCGACGGTCTGCGTGTCCTTCGACGCCTGATCGAAATACTTCGCGAGCGACGCCTGCGCGGCGTGCAGGTCGGCCTTCATCGCGCCGTCGTTGCGCGCGAGCAGCGACAGCCGCGCGGTGAGCAGGCGCAGCTTCACGTTCTCGCGCACGAAGTAGCCCTGGTCGGGCGACGCGAGCATCGCGTCCGCGTTGTCGATCCGGCGCACCTGCACGAGGCCCTTCAATTGCTGGCCGAGGCTGGCCGAGAAGCCGTGCCACCACACCTTCCAGCGCGGCTCGCCGGCGGCGGCAGACGACGCGGCGTCGGCCGGCGCGGCCTTCGGCGCCGCGTGCGGCACGATCGCCTCGCCGGACAGCGGCAGCGCGTCGATCCTGGCGATCGCGTCGTCGAGCTTGATCGCGAGCCCGGTGAGATCGGCCGCCGGCGCGGCCTTCAGCTTCTCGATGTCCTGCGCGAGCGCCTTGCGCACCGTGACGGCCTGCGCGCTCTGCGACGTCGCGAGACGCGCGTCGGCGTTCTGCAGCGCGATCAGCGCGAGCTGCGTGTTGCCGGTCAGTTGAAGCTGCTGGCTCGCGCTCGACAGCATCTGGTCGACTTCCTCGAGCATCCACGCATCGCGGTTGCGCGACAGGTCCTGGTATTGCTGCTGCAGCGCCTGCTGCGCGCTCTGCGCATCGGCGAGCTTGCCGTCGAGCTGCGCGAGCTGCGTGTCGACCTGGTGCGTGCTGGCGAGCGCCTGCTCGGTCTTCGTCCGTGTTTCGGCCGCTTGCGCGTCGAGCGCCTTCTGACGGACGACGAACGTGCCGTCGAGCCGGTCGATCTTGCGGTTCAGCGCGTAGCCGCCGACACCCGCCGCGCAGCCGAGCACGACGACGACGAGCCACAGCACCGCGCTGCCGCCGCGGCGCGCACGCGGCTCGGACGCGAGATAAGGAGGGCTGGACGGCGGTGCGGATGCAGCGGCCGGCTGGGAAGCGACGCTTTTGGAATCGTTGGTATCTGTCATGCGTTTAGTCACCGGTACGGCTGTCGCCGGTTGGACGGCCTCGTCGGCCATCGTTCGAAACGCGCGGACGATGCGCTCATCGCCCGCGCCGGTCAGCGTAATCCTATCAAAACCCAATGCGCGCGCGGTCTGCTCGATCCGCGGGTGCGGCGTCACGAGCGGCGCATGCTTCAGCGCGTCGATCTCGGCATCGTTCAGATGGGCCCGCGCGAGCTCGTGCAGGTTGCGCACGCCTTCCGAGCTCGTGACGAGCCATGCGTGCGGCTGGCCGTCGAGCAGCGCGTGCACGCGCTCCCACGCGCCGACGCGCGGCTCGGGCACGACGCGCCGGTAGGCCGCGACGAGCGTGACGTCCGCACCGGCCTCGCGCAAGCGCTCGGCGAGCCATTCGCGCCCGCCGTCGCCGCGCACGATCAGCACGCGCTTGCCCGCCAGCGCCTGCGCGCCGCCGAACGCGGCCTCGATGCTCGCGAACAGGCTTTCCGAATCGTAATGGGGCATGCCGCCATCGGCCGGCGCTTGCGGCGCGATCACGCGATGCGCGGGCGCCGCGATGCCGTGACGCGCGAGCGCCGCGACGCTGCCGGGCCCGACCACGCCGACCGGCAGCGCGTTCGGCCAGATCGTGTCGTACCGCGCGAGCGCGCGGTCGATCGCGTTCGGCGACACGAAAATCACCAGCGCGTAGTCGGCCAGCGCCGCGAATGCGGCGTCGAGCAGCGCCGGATCGTCGACCGGCGCGATATCGATCAGCGGGAATTCGAGCACGTCGCAGCCGGCGTCGGCCAGTTGCGACGCCAGCGCATCGGACTGCCCGTCCGGACGCGTCAGGACAGCGGTGAACGCGCGCGCGCCGCCCGCCATCAGGCGTCGCCCTTGCCCGCGGCCTGCGAGCTCGCGAGCAGCGCCTGGACGATGTCGAGCGCACCTTGCGCCTCGAGTTCGTCGGATACCGCGCGGCCGAGCGCGAGCGCATCGGCGACGGTCACGACCGCGCCGCACTCCTCGGCCGTCAGCACGCGCTTGCCGTCGGTGGTCGACACGCGGCCCGTCAGGTACAGCTCGCCCGCGCGCCACACCGCGTGCGCGGCGAGCGGCACCTCGCAACTGCCGCCGAGCGCGCGCGACACCATCCGCTCGGCCTCGACCGCGAGCGCGGTCTGCGTGTCGTGCAGCGGCGCGAGCCACGCGGCGACGTCGTCGCGATGCGCGGCAATCTCGATGCCGAGCGCGCCCTGGCCGGCCGCGGGCGGGCTCGCCTCGACGTCGAGCAGCGCGCGGATCCGCGCTTCGAGGCCGAGGCGCTTCAGGCCAGCGGCCGCGAGGATGATCGCCGCGTAGTCGCCGCGGTCGAGCTTCGCTAGGCGCGTGTCGAGGTTGCCGCGCAGCGGCAGGACCTCGAGATGCGGATAGCGCGAACGCAGCATCGCTTCGCGGCGCAGGCTCGACGTACCGACGACCGCGCCGGCCGGCAGCGCGTCGAGCGACGCGTAGTCGTTCGACACGAAGGCGTCGCGCGGGTCTTCGCGCGCCATGATCGCGGCGAGCGAGAAGCCGTCGGGCAGCGCCATCGGCACGTCCTTCAGCGAATGCACCGCGAGATCGGCGCGGCCGTCGGCCAGCGCGGCTTCCAGTTCCTTCACGAACAGGCCCTTGCCGCCGACCTTCGACAGCGTGCGATCGAGAATCTGATCGCCGCGCGTCGTCATCCCGAGGATTTTCACGTCACAAGCTGGATATAATTTGCGCAGCGCATCACGCACATGTTCGGCTTGCCACATCGCCAGGCGGCTCTCGCGCGAAGCAATCGTCAACGTCGCGGGCGGTCGTGGTTGTTGCGGCCCGGCCGCGGGGGTCTCGGAATTCATTGCTGGAACATCGAAGGACGGGATTGAAGATCGAACAATGGTAGCACGCACGCTCCGGCCCGCCCGGGCCCGGAGCCTGCGCCCGGCCTGCTTCCGTGCGGGTCGCGGCGCCGTTGCGCGGATGTGCCGCACGTAGCTGGTTGCTTGACCGCAGTTCCCGCAGTTTCCGCAGTTCCTTTTGACTCGAGCTTTCCCAAGGAAACCCATCGTGAAGTCTTCCGGATCGGCGCGTACGGCGCGCCGCAATGCTGCCCTGTCCTCCTCCGACGCCTCGACGGACACCGTCGCCACCGCCGCGAACGGCCGTGCGAAAGCGGCAACGAAACCAACGGCAACGAAACCGAAAGACGCGATACGTCAGACAAAACGCACGACGAAAGCCGCCGGCCCCGCGGCCCGCGACGCCGTCGCGCCGAAGGCCGGCACCCGCGCGCGCGACGACAAGGACCGCCCGCTGTTCGAGGACATCCGCTTCCTCGGCCGCCTGCTCGGCGACGTCGTGCGCGAACAGGAAGGCGATACGGTGTTCGACGTCGTCGAGACGATCCGCCAGACCGCGGTCAAGTTCCGCCGCGAGGACGACAGCGAAGCCGCGCAGACGCTCGAGAAGAAGCTGCGCAAGCTGACGCCGGAGCAGACGGTGAGCGTTGTACGCGCGTTCAGCTATTTCTCGCACCTCGCGAACATCGCGGAAGACCGCCACCACAACCGCCGCCGCCGCATCCACGCGCTGGCCGGCTCCGCGCCGCAGCCCGGCACGGTCGCATACGCGCTCGACCAGCTGAAAACCACCGGCAACGCGTCGAAGCGCCTGCTGCAGCGCTTCTTCGACGATGCGCTGATCGTGCCGGTGCTGACCGCGCATCCGACCGAAGTGCAGCGCAAGAGCATCCTCGACGCGCAGCACGACATCGCGCGCCTGCTCGCCGAGCGCGACCAGGAGCTGACCGCGCGCGAGCGCCAGTACAACGAGGCGATGCTGCGCGCGCGCGTGACCGCGCTGTGGCAGACGCGCATGCTGCGCGACGCGCGCCTGACGGTCGGCGACGAGATCGAGAACGCGCTGTCGTACTACCGCGCGACGTTCCTCGACGAACTGCCCGCGCTGTACGGCGACATCGAGGCCGCGCTCGCCGAGCACGGCCTGTCGGCCCGCGTGCCCGCGTTCTTCCAGATGGGCAGCTGGATCGGCGGCGACCGCGACGGCAACCCGAACGTGACCGCCGCGACGCTCGACGAGGCGATCAACCGTCAGGCCGCGGTGATCCTCGAACACTATCTGGAACAGGTGCACAAGCTGGGCGCCGAGCTGTCGGTGTCGAACCTGCTGGTCGGCGCGAACGACGCGGTGAAGGCGCTCGCGGCCGCGTCGCCCGACCAGTCGCCGCACCGCGTCGACGAACCGTATCGCCGCGCGCTGATCGGCATCTATACGCGGCTCGCCGCGAGCGCGCGCGTGCGTCTCGGCGAAGGTACGGTGCCGGTGCGCAGCGCCGGCCGCGGCGCGCCGCCCGTGCGTGCGGTCCCGTATGAAGATTCGGAAGCGTTCGTCGCCGACCTGAAGGTGCTGACCGCATCGCTCGACGAACACCACGGCGCGTCGCTCGCCGCGCCGCGCCTCGCGCCGCTCGTGCGCGCGGCCGAAGTGTTCGGCTTCCATCTCGCGAGCATCGACCTGCGCCAAAGTTCCGACATCCACGAGGCGGTGGTCGCCGAGCTGTTCGCGCGCGCGGGCGTCGAGGCCGACTATGCGGCGCTCGCCGAGGAAGACAAGCTGCGCGTGCTGCTCGCCGCGCTCGCCGATCCGCGCCCGCTGCGCTCGCCGTACATCGAATACTCGGCGCTCGCGCAAAGCGAGCTCGGCGTGTTCGAGAAGGCGCGCGAGGTCCGCGCGCAATTCGGCGCGCGTGCGGTGCGCAACTACATCATTTCGCATACGGAAACCGTCAGCGACCTCGTCGAAGTCCTGCTGCTGCAGAAGGAGACGGGCCTGCTCGAAGGCACGCTCGGCGTGCCGGGCAGCGACGCGAAGAACAGCCTGATGGTGATCCCGCTGTTCGAGACGATCCCCGACCTGCGCGACGCGTCGCGCATCATGCGCGACTACTTCGCGCTGCCGGGCATCGACGCGCTGATCGCGCACCAGGGCGCCGAGCAGGAAGTGATGCTCGGCTACTCGGACAGCAACAAGGACGGCGGCTTCCTCACGTCGAACTGGGAGCTGTATCGCGCGGAACTCGCGCTCGTCGACCTGTTCCGCGAGCGCAAGATCACGCTGCGGCTGTTCCACGGGCGCGGCGGTACGGTCGGCCGCGGAGGCGGCCCGACCTACCAGGCGATCCTGTCGCAGCCGCCGGGCACCGTCAACGGCCAGATCCGCCTGACCGAACAGGGCGAGGTGATCGCGAGCAAGTTCTCGAACCCGTCGATCGGCCGGCGCAACCTCGAGACGGTCGTCGCCGCGACGCTCGAGGCGTCGCTGCTGCCGCAGTCGAACGCACCGGCGCAACTGCCGGCGTTCGAGGCCGCGATGCAGACGCTGTCCGACTCGGCGATGGCCGCGTACCGCGCGCTCGTCTACGAAACGCCGGGCTTCACCGATTACTTCTTCGCGTCGACGCCGATCACCGAGATCGCCGAGCTGAATATCGGCAGCCGCCCGGCGTCGCGCAAGCTGCAGGATCCGAAGCAGCGCAAGATCGAGGATCTGCGCGCGATTCCGTGGGGCTTCTCGTGGGGCCAGTGCCGGCTGCTGCTGACCGGCTGGTACGGCTTCGGCAGCGCGGTGAGCGCGTATCTCGACGGCGCCGGGGACGACGCCGAACGCGCGAAACGCGTCACGCTGCTGAAGAAGATGAACAAGACCTGGCCGTTCTTCTCGAACCTGCTGTCGAACATGGACATGGTGCTCGCGAAGACGGATCTCGCGGTCGCGTCGCGCTATGCGCAGCTCGTGCCCGATCGCAAGCTGCGCAAGCACGTGTTCGAGCGGATCGTCGCGGAATGGGAGCGCACGTCGCGGGCGCTCGCTGAAATCACCGGGCACGAAGGCCGCCTCGCGACCAACCCGCTGCTCGCGCGCTCGATCAAGAACCGCTTCCCGTATCTCGATCCGCTGAACCACCTGCAGGTCGAGCTGATCAAGCGTCACCGCGCGGGCGACACGAACGCGCGGCTGCGCCGCGGGATTCACCTGACGATCAACGGGATCGCGGCCGGCCTGCGCAACACCGGCTGATCCGCGGGCGGCGCGGGCGCGGTTTCGCGCCGGCCGGGATAACGAAAGCCGCGATACGCGTTCGTGCGTATCGCGGCTTTTTTCATGCGATCGCGAAACGGCGCGGCGCGCGCCGCCCGCTCAGTGCGCGTCGATCAGCAACGCGTCGTGCTCGAACGACCCGTCGGCCTGCACCGCGTAGTAGCCGCGCACCTCGTCCGGCGCATGCGCCCACAGCGCGCGAATGCCGGCGACGCTGTCGGCCGGCGTGCGGATGCGCGCGACCCACGTGTCGAAATCGATCGGCAGACGCCAGCGGCTGTGCACCCGCGCGTCGAAACCGGCGGCGCGGAACATCGCGAGCCATTCGTCCGCGCGGTAGTCGCGCACGTGCGACGCGTCGCGCAGCACTTCCGCGGCCTGCAGGTACGTATCGAGGAGCGGATGGTCGTTGCCCGCGATGTCGATCATCAGCACGCGGCCGCCCGGCTTCAGCACGCGGCGCACTTCGGCGAGCGCCGCGCGCAGGTCGTGCCAGTGGTGCGCGCTCATCCGGCTCACGACCCAGTCGAACGTCGCGGTGTCGAACGGCAGCCGCTCGGCCGGGCCCTGCTGCGTGCGGATGTTCGCGAGCCCGCGCTCGCGCGCGGCCGCATCGACGGTCGCAAGCATCGGCGCGGCGAGATCGTACGCGACCACCTCGCGCACGTGCGGCGCGACCGCGAAGCTCGCGTGGCCGGCACCGCAACCGAGGTCGAGCACCGCGGCGTCGGGCGTCGCGCGCACCGCGTCGGCGAGCGCCCGCAGGTCGGCGCCCGTCGCATGAACCGTGCTCGTCAGATAGGCGGCGGCCGTCGTGCCGAACGCGTCGGCGACCTGCTCGTGGTGTTTCATCGTTCGCTCCTTTCCTTGATGCCGTCGGCCGAACCCCACGCTTGCGCGCGCGATCCGGCCCCGTGCAACGTATTGTGGGGGACGCCCGCTGCCCTGCCAGCGCGCGAGCCGCTACAATAGGCCTGCATTTGTACCAGTACAAGTTAAGCAGTTATTCTGGTATTCGATCCACCTGTCTGATCGTTCGATCGTTGCCGCGTCTTCGCTTCCACTTCGCCGTTTCCGCATGAACCAGCCGTCCTCCGCCCTCGTCCCGCCGCTCGACGCCACGCCCGCCCGCGCGCTCGGCGAATTCATCCGCGCCCATCGCGAGCGGCTGTCGCCACAGGCCGTCGGCCTGCCGCCCGGCCCGCGCCGCCGCACGCCGGGGCTGCGGCGCGAGGAAGTCGCGCAACTGTGCGGCGTAAGCCCGACCTGGTACACGTGGATCGAACAGGGCCGGCCCGTGTCGGCCTCCGCCGACGCGCTCGCCCGGATCGCCGTCGCGCTGCAGTTGTCGAAGGCCGAACGCGCCTACCTGTTCGAGCTGGCCGCGCAGCGCGACCCGGCCGAGCCCGACGTCGCGGGCGGCGACCTGCCGCCGACGCTCGCCGCGACCGTCGCCGCGATCGCGACGCCCGCCTACGTGCTCGACCGCCAATGGAACGCGCTCGCGTGGAACCCGCCGGCCGCCGCGCTCTTTTCCGGCTGGCTCGATGGCGAGCACGACCGCAACCTGCTGCGCTTCACGTTCATGTCGCCGGCTGCACGCACGCTGATCGTCGACTGGGAAACCCGCGCGCGGCGGCTCGCGGCCGAATTCCGCGCCGACGCGATCCGCCACCTGACCGACGCGCCGACGCGCGCGCTGATCGACGCGCTGACGGCCGGCAGCGACGCGTTCGCGCAGTACTGGGCGTCGCAGGACGTGTTCGAGCGCGAAGGCGGGCGGCGCGAATTCGACCATCCGGCCGACGGCCGCCTCGTGTACCAGCAGATCACGCTGAAACCCGCGCACCGCGAGGACCTGAAGCTCGTCGTGCTGGTGCGCGACTGAGCGCGGCTCAGAAGCTGATCGTCGCGGTAATCGTGTCGCTGTAGTTGCCGGGCGCCGGCGTCGCTTGCGCGGGCACGCGGCCGTACACGGTGATCGCCTGCGCGAACCCGCTGCCGGTGCCGGTCGCCATCGACGTGCCGGCGGTGCCGTCGCCCCATGGTTGCGTGAAGCCGCTGTCCTGATAGAGCTGGTAGCTGACCGACCCGCCGCCCGCGCGCTGCATCGTGCGTGCGGCGACGTTGCCGCTGCCGCCGCCGTTCAACGCGATCCGGAATGCGTCGCCGTTCGTGCAGCGCGCGCTGATCGAGCCGCTGGCGGTCAGCGCGGACGCCAGCACGCCTGCGGGCGGAAACGCGACGCCGGTCGCGCTGATGATGCAGTTGTTGATGACGGTGGCGGTCGTGGTAACCGTCATCGTGCCGGCCGTCGACTGCGACACACACGGTGTCGGCAGCACGCCAAGCAGCGAAAAACTGTAGCTGTATGCGGCCTGGTTGCCGCTGAAACTCTGTGTATAGACGGTGCTGCCGTTGTTCACGGTCGGCACGGTTGGCTGGTTCGGCGCGATGCGGCCATAGATGGTCACGTTCGCACTCGCGGACGTGCCGAGCGCCGGTTTCGTCAACGTCAGCGATATCGGCGTCGTGCCGCTGCTCACGGCGCCCCAGGCCTGCGAATAGCCGGCGTCCTGATACAGGTCGTACTGCATCTGGTTCGCCCCGTTGCTCAGGTAGCGCGGGCTGGTGCCGCCGAGGTTCACGCACACGAGCACGCCGGTGTTCAGGCTCAGCGCGTCCCACGTGCAGTTCACGGTCATCGTGGCGGTCGTCGTGTAGGCCTGTTGCGTGATCGGACTGACCGAGCCGAAGCTCGGCACCGGCGGCGTCACCGTGCACGTATCCGCACGCGCCGGCATCCAGGGCATGCCGAGCAGCGCCGCCAGCAGCAGGGACGCGAGCGCGCGCATCCAGCGGCGCGCCAGATCGAAGCCGTCAGCCTCCATGCATCTCCCCCGAAAAAAACGTCCGGACGATCGGGTTCGCGGATCCGGCCGCGCCCTCATCGTATCCATCCGCGCATCGATCGTTCGCACTGTTACTTGATCCGTGTCAAATAGGCCGATGGAATCCGTCCGCCCCCCGGGCAATGCATGCCAGGTCGGCGTTTTCTCCATTGCGCGCGACCAAAGCCGTGGAGTAGTCTTCCACCAACGACAGAGCGGTAACGGCGACCGGCAACAGACCACGCGGCAGGCACTCCGCGGCCGGGCGACCCCTTGAACGGCAGGAGACAATCATAATGATAGATTCCCGACGTCGTGTTTTTTCAGCCATGCTCGCAGCCACGTTCGCATTCGCGCCGGTGCTGCAGCCCGTCACCGTTGCCGCAGTCTATTCGAACGGCACGGCCACCGCGCAATTCAACGTCACGCTCACGATCCAGGCGAACTGCACGATCGCCGCGAACCCGCTTGCATTCGGCACCACCGGCGTGCTCGCGTCGACGGTCAACCAGCAGACGACGGTCTCCGTCACCTGCACGAACTCGACACCCTACAACATCGGACTCGACGCCGGCGCGGTAACCGGCTCGACCGTCGCCAGCCGGCTGATGGGCGGCACCACGACGGGCAATACCGGCACGACGGTCGGCTACCAGCTCTACCAGGACTCCGGCCACTCGACGATCTGGGGCAACACGCAAGGCACCGACACGGTCGGCGGCACCGGCACCGGTTCCGCGCAGGTGCTGAACGTGTACGGCCAGGTACCCGCGCAAGCGACGCCGAAGCCCGACACCTACCAGGCCTCGGTCACCGCCACCGTCTATTTCTGACGGGCCGTGCGATTGTTCCCGCGCGCCTTTGCCGCGCTGTGCGTCGGGTGGGCGGCGGCGGTTTCGCATGCCGCCACGCTGCAGATCACGCCCGTGACGATCGAGCTGCCGCCTTCGGCGGCAGCCGCGAGCATGACGCTCAGCAACCCGGGCGGGCGGCCGATCTACGGCCAGGTCCGCACCTATCGCTGGACGCAGGAAAACGGCACCGACGTGATGACGCCGAGCGACGCGCTCGCCGCGTCGCCGCCGCTGCTGCAGATCGACGCGAACGCCGAGCAGTTGATCCGGCTCGTGCGCACGAGCCGCGGCACGCCGGCCGCAGAAGAGAGCTATCGCGTGCTGATCGACGAACTGCCCGCGCCGGGCGCGCCGGTCGACAACGGCGTGACGATCCGGCTGCGCTATTCCGTGCCCGTATTCGTCGAGCCCGACGCCGCGCAAGCGTCCCCGCGCCTCGACTGGCGCATCGAATCCGACGGGACCGGCATGCGGCTCGCGGTCGACAATCGCGGCGGACGGCGGGCGCAGATTTCCGCGGTCCGGCTGGTCGATGCGCGAGGCGGCGTCCACGAGATCACGCGCGGGCTACTCGGCTATGCGCTCGCGGGCAGCACGCGACGCTGGCCGCTCAAGCTCGACGCCGGCGCGCCCTTCGTCTAGATCCAGGCGACCGTCAACGCGCAGCCGGTCGAAGCCCGGCTGCCGGTGCCCTGAGCCACCCGGGCAGGATCGCACGACGTTGCCCGTGCCGACGCCGAGCAAGATCCTCCGGGCCGACTGCCCCGTGCGACACGCCGGGCCGGCCCGACCCACCGCCGCGCTGCTCGCGCTGGCGCTGATACTCGCGCTGCGCGCGCCCGCCGTATGCGCGCAGCCGGCGCCGATGCCGGCCGCCGCCGTGTCCGAAGCCGCGGCGCAAGCCGACGGGCTGTATCTCGACGTGTCGCTCAACGGCGAACCGACGCACCGGATCGCCCGGTTCCGGCAGATCGACGGGCGGCTGTACGCGGGCTCCGCCGACCTGAACGATCTGGGCATCGCGACCGGCGGCCCCGCGAACGCACCGTCGAACACGCTCGTCGCGCTCGATACGCTCGCGGGGCTGCACTACGATTACGACGCCGGGCGGCAGACGCTCGACCTGCGCGTGCCCGATGCACTGCGCATTCCGCACACGTTCGATACGCGCGCGCTCGCCGCCGCGCCGCCGGCGACGTCCGGCCGCGGCTTCGTGCTGAACTACGATGCCTACGCGCAAACCGTCGCACGCGCGCCGCTCGCGGTCTGGAGCGAGGCGCGCTATTTCGATCCGGCCGGCGTACTCAGCAGCACCGGCATCGCGTACCTGTACGACGACCGCCGGCGCTACGTGCGCTACGACACGTCCTGGACCCGCTCGAATCCCCGCACGCTCACGACGACCCAGGTCGGCGACACGATTTCGTCGTCGCTGTCCTGGACGCGCTCGCTGCGCCTGGGCGGCGTGCAGTGGCGCAGCAATTTCGGCCTGCGCCCCGACCTCGTCACGTTTCCGGTGCCCGCGCTGTCCGGCAGCGCGGTCGTGCCGACGTCGGTCGACCTGTACGTCAACAACGTGCGCCAGTTCAGCGGCGACGTGCCGAGCGGGCCATTCGTGATCAACAGCGTGCCGGGCATCACCGGCGCGGGCAACGCGACGGTCGTCACGCGCGACGCGCTCGGCCGCTCGATCGCGACGTCGATTCCGCTGTACGTCGATACGCGCCTGCTGGCCCCCGGCCTCGCCAGCTATTCGGTCGAAGCCGGTTTCCTGCGCCGCGCGTACGGCACCGATTCGTTCGACTACGCGCGCACGCCGGCGGCGAGCGGCTCGCTGCGCTACGGGATCAGCGAGCGGCTGACCGTCGAAGCGCACGGGGAAGCGACGGCCGGCGTCTACAACGCCGGCGCCGGCGTGCTCGCACGCCTCGGCGAGCGCGGCGTGGCGAACGCGTCGCTGGCGCTCAGCGCGCCGGGCAGCACCGGCGTGCAGGCGGGCGTCGGCTACCAGTACGTGACGCCGCGCTTCTCGATCGACGCGCAGACCCTGCGCGCATTCGGCGACTACGTCGACCTGGGCAGCCGCGAAGGCGTGCCGGTCTCGCGCGCCACCGATCGCGTGACGGTGTCGTTCCCGTTCCTGCGCGCGCAAACGCTGTCGTTCAGCTATCTGGCCCTCGAGTATCCGGGCGTCGCCGCGTCGCGGATCGGCTCGATCGCTTACCTCGTCAATCTGGGCGGGCTGACCTCGATCACGTTCAGCGGCTTCCAGGACTTCCGGCAACGCGATGCGCGCGGCTTCTTCGTGAGCCTGAGCATCGGGCTGGGCGGCAACACGTCTGTCTCCGCGAACGCCGGGCGGCAGAACGGCGAATCGACCTACACGCTCAATGCATCGCGGCCGCCCGACTACGGCGGCGGCTTCGGCTGGAACGTGCAGGCCGGCACCCAAGCGGGCACGCGCTACGGGCAGGGCCAGCTGCAGTATCTCGGCCGCGCCGGCCAGCTCACGCTGCTCGCGCAATCGTTCGACGGGCGCGCCAACGCGGCGGTCGACGTCACCGGCGCGTTCGTGCTGATGGATGGCCGGGTGATGACGGCGCGCCGCGTCGACGACGGCTTCGCGCTCGTCTCGACCGACACGGGGCGCGTGCCCGTGCTACACCAGAACCGGCTGATCGGCGCGACGGACCACGCCGGCTACCTGCTGGTGCCCGACCTGAATGCGTACCAGAACAATCGCATCGCGATCGACGGCAGCGCGCTGCCGGCCGACGCGCGGATCGCCGACACGACGCTCGACGTCGTGCCGCAGGCCCGCTCCGGCGTGCTCGCGCACTTCGCCATCACGCGCTACAGCGCCGCGTCGATCGCGCTGCGCGCGTCGGACGGCACGCCGCTTCCGCCGGGGCTCGAGGTCCGCCACGTCGAAAGCGGCCAGCGCACGATCGTCGGCTACGACGGCCTGACCTTCGTCGACGGCCTCGTCGCGAACAACCACCTGGAGATCTCCGGCGGCGGCCGCGACTGCACCGTCGAATTCGCGTACCGGCGGCCGGACGACGGCACGCTGCCGCGCATCGGCCCGCTGACCTGCAGCCCGCGCTAGCGCGCGCCGGCCGCCCGCTTCGCGAATGTTAGAATCGCGGGATTCCCTCGGCGGCGCACGGCCGCCCAACTCCCCTTCGAAGAATCGCCATGACGTCCCAACTGCACAAAAAGGGCGAGGCCTGGTCGGCCCGCTTCTCGGAACCGATGTCGGAGCTGGTCAAGCGCTACACGTCGTCGGTGTTTTTCGACAAGCGCCTCGCGCTCGTCGACATCGCCGGCTCGCTCGCGCACGCGAACATGCTCGCCGCGCAGAAGATCATCAGCGCCGACGACCTGGCCGCGATCGAGCGCGGGATGGCGCAGATCAAGGGCGAGATCGAGCGTGGCGAATTCGAATGGCAGCTCGACCTGGAAGACGTCCACCTGAACATCGAGGCGCGCCTGACCGCGCTGATCGGCGATGCCGGCAAGCGCCTGCATACGGGCCGCTCGCGCAACGACCAGGTCGCGACCGACATCCGCCTGTGGCTGCGCGGCGAGATCGACCGCATCGGCGGCCTGCTGAACGACCTGCGCGGCGCGCTGATCGACCTCGCGGAACAGAACGCCGACACGATCATGCCGGGCTTCACGCACCTGCAGGTCGCGCAGCCGGTCACGTTCGGCCACCACCTGCTCGCGTACGTCGAGATGTTCACGCGCGACGCGGAACGCATGCGCGACTGCCGCACCCGCGTGAACCGCCTGCCGCTCGGCGCGGCCGCGCTCGCCGGCACCAGCTATCCGATCGATCGCCACGCGGTCGCGAAGACGCTCGGCTTCGACGGCATCTGCGCGAACTCGCTCGACGCGGTGTCCGATCGCGACTTCGCGATCGAATTCACGGCGGCGTCGGCGCTCGTGATGACGCACGTGTCGCGTTTCTCCGAAGAGCTCGTGCTGTGGATGAGCCCGCGCGTCGGCTTCATCGACATCGCGGACCGCTTCTGCACCGGCAGCTCGATCATGCCGCAGAAGAAGAACCCCGACGTGCCCGAGCTCGCGCGCGGCAAGACCGGCCGCGTGAACGGCCACCTGATGGCGCTCCTCACGCTGATGAAGGGCCAGCCGCTCGCGTACAACAAGGACAACCAGGAAGACAAGGAACCGCTGTTCGACACGGTCGACACCGTCGCCGACACGCTGCGGATCTTCGCCGAGATGGTCGCCGGCATCACCGTGAAGCCGGATGCGATGCGCGCGGCCGCGCTGCAGGGCTTCTCGACCGCCACCGACCTCGCCGACTACCTGGTCAAGCGCGGCCTGCCGTTCCGCGACGCGCACGAAGCCGTCGCGCACGCGGTGAAGATCTGCGACGACCGAGGCATCGACCTCGCCGACCTGACGCTCGACGAAATGAAGCAGGAACTGCCGAACGTCGCGCACCTGATCGGCGACGACGTGTTCGGCTACCTGACGCTCGAAGGGTCGGTCGCGAGCCGCAACCACCCGGGCGGCACCGCGCCCGACCAGGTGCGTGCGGCCGTCAAGGCTGCCCGCGCCGCGCTGGGCCAGTAACGGCCCGCGGTTCCGGACGGACGCCCGCGGCGTCCGTTTTTCATTCGGGCGGCCATCGTGCCGCTCGTCGCCTTCCCCGCTTCACCGCTTCACGGATGCTCCCGATGACCTTCTCCGCCGCGCTCTTCGACATGGACGGCCTGCTCGTCGATTCCGAGCGGACTATCATGAACACGTGGATCGACGTGTCGAACGCGCACGGCGTCGTGCTGACCGAGATCGATTACCTGCAGATCGTCGGCCGCTCGTTCGCCGAAGGCCAGGTGATCCTCGCGCGGCTGATCGGCGACCCCGCTACGTTCGACGCGGTGCGCATCCGCGTGCGCGAGCAGCTCGCCGCCCCGGAGCCCCATCCGAAGTTTCCGCTGAAGCCGGGCGCGCTTGCGCTGCTCGACACGCTCGCGCAGGCCGGCATTCCGTGCGCGGTCGCGTCGTCGTCCGCGGGCGACGTGATCCGCGCGCGGCTCGACGCGGTCGGCGTGCTGCCGTTCTTCCGCGCGGTCGCGGGCGGCGACGAAGTCGCGCGCGGCAAGCCCGACCCTGCCGTCTACCGGCTCGCGGCCGAACGCCTCGGCGTGCCAGCCCACGCGTGCATCGCGTTCGAGGACAGCGACTTCGGCGCGCTGTCGGCCGCCGGCGCCGGCGCGGCGGTCGTCACCGTGCCCGACCTGAAGGCGCCGACGCCGGAGATCGTCGCGCTGAGCCTGCACGTGCTCGCGTCGCTCGACGATGCGCTCGCGCTCGTGCCGTCGTGGTTCGGGCTGCAGGGCATGTCGCAGCCGGCGTAGGCGATACACCGCGCCATGCAAAACGGGCACCCTCGGGTGCCCGTTTTGTCGTGTCGCCGGCTCGGCAGCGGCGCGGCAGCCGTTACCGATTGCCGGCCGTCTCCGACAGCCGCTTCATCGTCGCGATGCGCGCGCCGATCAGGTCGACGCGCCCGTCCTCGCCGACGAGCGGCGCCGTCGCATCGCGGAACGCCACCCACGCGCGCTGCGCGCGCACGAGCGTCGCGGCCGAATGCGCGGGCATCTTGCGGCGCAACTTCTGGTAATAGCGGTTCAGGTCGAACAGCGCGTGCTCGCACGCGGCATCCTGCGCACACGGCCGCACGCGGCGCAGCGCCGGCTCGCGGGGCGCGTTCGCCGGCTTGGCGCCGCCCTGCGCACCGCTCGTCGCCGCCACCGGCACGGCAGCGGGCGGCGGCGCATAGCGATCGGCCGCCCCGCGCAGCGCCAGCGCGCGATCGCGCACCGGCTGCAGTTGCAGGTCGGCGCTCGACATCGCATACGCGGTGCCGCGCGTCGTGTCGTACACGGCCTTCAGCAGCAGCACCTCGTCCTTGCGCCACGTGAGCCAGCGGCGCTGGCTGTCCTGCCAGCCGCGCTTCGCGTCGGCCGGCGCATCCTTCAACAAGCGCTGGTACGCGCCGTCCATCACTGCCTGCCACTGCTGCTGCGCCTCGCCCATGCACTGGATCTGCCCGGCCGGCGACGACCGGTCGCGCCGCGCGAGGCATTGCCGCATCGCGACGTCGATCGGGTCGGCCGCCGCGACCTCCGCATGGGCGGCACCCGCGCCGGCGAGCCCCGCCGCGCCTGCCGCCCAGACGACGAGCGCGGCCAGCGCCGCGCGCATCGTCCGGATTCGTCCATGCGTCGCCATCAGTCGCGCACGCAGTCGACGAAGTACTCGACGCGGCCGTTCACCTCTTCCGCGACGAGGCCATGGATGTCGGTATGGAAGCCCGGGAAGCGCTCGTTGAAGTCGCGCGCGAACCGCAGGTAGTTCACGATCGTCTTGTTGAAGCGCTCGCCCGGGATCAGCAGCGGAATGCCCGGCGGGTACGGCGTGAGCAGGATGCTCGTCACGCGGCCTTCGAGCTCGTCGAGCGGCACGCGGTCGATCTTGCGGTGCGCGAGCTTCGCGAACGCGTCCGACGGCTTCATCGCCGGCTCCATGTCCGACAGGTACATCTCGGTCGTCAGGCGCGCGATGTCGTTCGCGCGGTACACGTCGTGGATCTGCGTGCACAGGTCGCGCAGGCCGACGCGCTCGTAGCGCGGATGCTGCGCGACGAATTCCGGCAGCACGCGCCACAGCGGCTGGTTGTTGTCGTAGTCGTCCTTGAACTGCTGCAGCTCGGTCACCATCGAGTTCCAGCGGCCCTTCGTGATGCCGATCGTGAACATGATGAAGAACGAGTACAGGCCGGTCTTCTCGACGATGATCCCGTGCTCGGCCAGGTACTTCGTGACGATCGCGGCCGGAATGCCGGTCTCGCCGAACTCGCCGTCGACGTCGAGCCCCGGCGTGATGATCGTCGCCTTGATCGGGTCGAGCATGTTGAAGCCTTCCGCGAGCGGGCCGAAGCCGTGCCAGTGGTCGTTCGGCTTCAGCATCCAGTCCTCGCGCGAACCGATGCCTTCCTCGGACAGGTTGTCCGGGCCCCACACGCTGAAGAACCAGTCGTCGCCGTATTCGGCGTCGACCTTGCGCATCGCGCGGCGGAAGTCGATCGCCTCGGCGATCGACTCCTCGACGAGCGCGGTGCCGCCCGGCGGCTCCATCATCGCGGCCGCGACGTCGCACGACGCGATGATCGCGTACTGCGGGCTCGTCGACGTGTGCATCAGGTACGCCTCGTTGAAGCGGTGCTTGTCGAACGTGCGGTTCTCCGAATCCTGCACGACGATCTGCGACGCCTGCGAGATGCCCGCGAGCAGCTTGTGCGTCGAGTGCGTCGCGAACACGAGCGCGCCGGTGCGCGGACGACCGTCGCCGATTGCGTGCATGTCGCGGTAGAACGGGTGGAACGTCGCGTGCGGCAGCCACGCTTCGTCGAAGTGCAGCGTGTCGAGCAGGTCGCCGAGCAGGTCCTTGATCATCTCGACGTTGTAGACGACGCCGTCGTACGTGCTCTGCGTGATCGTCAGAATGCGCGGCTTCATGTCCGGGTTCTGGCGCATCGCCTCGCGCGCGAACGGGTTCGCCTCGATCTTCCTGCGGATGTTCTCCGGCTTGAATTCGTCGCGCGGGATCGGCCCGATGATGCCGAAATGGTTGCGCGTCGGCGTGAGGAACACGGGGATCGCGCCCGTCATCGTGATCGCGTGCAGGATCGACTTGTGGCAGTTGCGGTCGACCAGCACGATGTCGCCGGGTGCGACCGTCGCGTGCCAGACGATCTTGTTCGACGTCGACGTGCCGTTGGTCACGAAGAACAGGTGGTCGGCGCTGAAGATGCGCGCCGCATTGCGCTCGGACGCCGCGACCGGGCCCGTGTGGTCGAGCAGCTGGCCGAGCTCGTCCACCGCGTTGCAGACGTCCGCGCGCAGCATGTTCTCGCCGAAGAACTGGTGGAACATCTGGCCGAGCGGGTTCTTCAGGAACGCGACGCCGCCCGAGTGACCGGGGCAGTGCCACGAGTACGAGCCTTCGTCCGCGTACTTGACCAGTTCCTTGAAGAACGGCGGCGCGAGCGAATCGAGATAGACCTTCGCCTCGCGGATGATGTGGCGCGCGACGAACTCCGGCGTGTCCTCGAACATGTGGATGAAGCCGTGCAGTTCGCGCAGGATGTCGTTCGGCAGATGGCGCGACGTGCGCGTCTCGCCGTACAGGAAGATCGGGATGTCCGCGTTGCGGCGGCGCACTTCGGTGACGAACGCGCGCAGCTCGATGATCGCGGTCGCGAGCTCGGGCAGCTCGCCGTCCGGGCCGGTTTCGCCGAGCATGAGTTCGTCGTCGTCGATCGACAGGATGAAGCACGACGCGCGGCTCGATTGCTGCGCGAACGACGTCAGATCGCCGTAGCTCGTGAGGCCGAGGACTTCGACGCCCTCCTTCTCGATCGCTTCGGCCAACGCCCGGATGCCGGAGCCCGAGATGTTCTCGGAGCGGAAATCTTCGTCGATGATGACGACGGGGAAACGAAACTTCATGGGCGATTCTCCAAAAAGAACGACCGCGGCGCGTCACGCGCAGCGGTCACCCGGAAACTGGTGAGACGTTATGCAACCAGATCAGGTTTTCGGCAGCGTGACACCGCGCTGCCCCTGATACTTGCCGCCGCGATCGGCGTACGACACGTCGCACACCTCGTCGCTTTCGAAGAAGAGCACCTGCGCGACGCCTTCGTTCGCGTAGATCTTCGCGGGCAACGGCGTGGTGTTCGAGAATTCCAGCGTGACGTAGCCTTCCCATTCTGGTTCGAACGGCGTCACGTTGACGATGATCCCGCAGCGCGCGTAGGTCGACTTGCCGAGGCAGACGGTGAGCACGGTGCGCGGGATGCGGAAATATTCGACGGTGCGGGCCAGCGCGAACGAGTTCGGCGGGATGATGCACACGTCGCCCTTGAAATCGACAAACGAACCCTCGTCGAAGTTCTTCGGATCGACGATCGTCGAGTTGATGTTCGTGAAGATCTTGAATTCGTCCGCGCAGCGGATGTCGTAGCCGTAGCTCGACGTGCCGTAGCTGACGATCCGGCGGCCGTCCTCGGACGCGCGGACCTGATCGGGCACGAACGGCTCGATCATCTTGTGCTCTTCGGCCATGCGCCGAATCCATTTGTCGGACTTGATGCTCATGCCAGCCTCCGCCGGGCCGTCCCAAGGGCGTAGCAGGGAATTCGCAGAGCACCGCTCTGCGCCTGCGCAGCCGGCCGGCTTTGCAAAGCCGGCCGTGGGCGGCTGGCCGTCCCGTCGGGGGACAACGAACGAAGTGAGCGTTGGGGTCGTTGCATATTCAGGGCGCCTGGAAACGCTGCGTGACAGTCGGTGGGGGCCTTACCCGCGAAGCGGCGGCCGGGAAAGGCGCACATTTTACGCGATCATCGGGCCACGCACGCGGCGGCCGTCAACGGATCACGCCGCACGCCAGCGCGGGCCCCGCGCCATGCTGCGCGAACGCCGGGTCGCTCGAGTCGCGGTGCACCAGCGCCGCCCGGTTCATCGCAGAGCGCACGCCATCGAGGGCCAGATCGGGCGCGACGATGAAGCCGGCCGCGACGCCGTTCGCGTCCGCATGGATGTTGCCGAGATCGCCGGCGACGCGCGCCCCGGCGCGCAGCCGGTCGGCGGCCGGCGCGAACACGGGGCCTGCGCTCGAGCCGTCGCCGGCGTTGCAGTCGCCGCGTTCGTGCACCTGCAGCGCGTGATCGCTGTTCGGCGGCAGGCCGACCAGGTTGTAGGTGACCTGCACGCCGTCCGGGCGCTCGACGAATGTCACCGCGCCGCGCGCCTGCGAGCCGACCGTCGGCTGCAGTTGCGCGTCGGCCCGTTTTTCGTGCGACGAGGAAAAGGAGGTACAGCCGGCCAGCAGGCCCAGCGCGGCGGCGGCCAGCAGCGCGCGCCGCGCGCGGCCGGCGCGCACGCCGTGATGTCGTTGTTTCATTCGATCCTCATGCCGGCTGGCGGCCGTTTGACACGGCGGCCGCGCCGGGCGGGTAAAGGGACCCGGGAAAAGTCGCCATGATACCGCGCCTCGCGGCGCCGTAAACAGCGTAAGGCCCCGCCCCGCAAGGGTTTTACGTATTTTGAACAACGATCGACGGGAACTTCGACGTCATGTCGCGCGATCGCTCGGCAATCGCCAGCGCGACCCCGCGCGCGATGTCGCGGTAGCGACGCGCGAGCGCGCCTTCGGGATCGGCCGCGACCGTCGGCGTGCCGCTGTCGGCGCGCTCGCGGATCGCGATGTCGAGCGGCAGGCTGCCGAGCACGTTCACGTCGTAATCCTTCGCCATCCGCTCGGCCCCGCCGGCGCCGAAGATGTGCTCCTCGTGGCCGCAGTTCGAGCAGATGTGGATGCTCATGTTCTCGACGATGCCGAGGATCGGAATCCCGACCTTCTCGAACATCTTCAGTCCCTTCTTCGCGTCGAGCAGCGCGATGTCCTGCGGCGTCGTGACGATCACCGCGCCGGTGACGGGCACGCGCTGCGCGAGCGTGAGCTGGATGTCGCCGGTGCCCGGCGGCATGTCGACGATCAGGTAGTCGAGCTCGCGCCAGTTGGTCTGGCGCAGCAGTTGCTCGAGCGCGGACGTCGCCATCGGGCCGCGCCACACCATCGGGTTGTCTTCCTCGATCAGGAAGCCGATCGAGTTCGCCTGCAAGCCGTGGCCGACGAGCGGGTTCATCGATTGATTGTCGGGCGACTCGGGGCGCTGGCCGTGGATGCCGAGCATCGTCGGCAGCGACGGGCCGTAGATGTCGGCGTCGAGTATGCCGACCGACGCGCCTTCCGCGGCAAGCGCGAGCGCGAGGTTCACGGCCGTCGTGCTCTTGCCGACGCCGCCCTTGCCCGACGCGACCGCGACGATGTTCTTCACATTCGGCAACAACTTCACGCCGCGCTGCACCGTATGCGCGACGATTTCCTGCGACACGGCGACGCGCGCGTCGCGCACGCCCGGCACGCCCTGGAGCGCCGCGGCGACGCGCGCGCGCACGTCGTCGTGCTGGCTGCGCGCGGGATAACCGAGCACCACGTCGAGCGCCACGACGTCGCCGTCGATCGCGACGTTGCGCACGCCCTTGTTCGCCGCATACGGGCGGCCGGTATTGGGGTCGACGACTGCCGCCAGCGCGGCGTCGACTTGTGCCCGGTCAATGCTCATCAAGACTCCGTGAAAACGTTTTTCTCGCGCGCAAACGTCAAAAAATATCAAATTACGCTGCGAAAATCGGGAAAAGTGAAAGAATCTGTTGCACGCCATTGCGCGAACGCGCGACCCGGCGCACTCTTCGCGTGCGGCATGCTATAGGGCCAAATCGGCCATTCACCGCCTATATTGTAGAGGCTGACGCGTCGCCCCGCCCGAACAGCCCCGCTGACGGACAGGGCATGCGAGCGCCTCGGCGGCTGCCGCGAGCGCAGGCCGGCCCTCCTTTTTCGGACGGCCCGCGCAGGGAGCCATAACTGTTGTTTGTCGTCGTTGTCGACTCGTTCAACCAAGAGAGGAATCCAAGATGAACATGAAAATCGCGACTCGCCTGTCCGTCTTCGCACTCGCCGGCGCACTGCTCGCAGGCTGCGCCACGCAGCAAGGCAACAATACGGCCGTCGGCACCGGCACGGGCGCGGCGCTGGGCGCAGGGATCGGCGCACTGGCCGGCGGCGGCAAGGGCGCGGCGATCGGCGCGGGCGTCGGCGCACTGGTTGGCGGCGTGACGGGTTACAACTGGCAAGCGATCAAGAACAAGCTCGCGCCGTCGGCGGCGCAGACGGGCACGCAGGTCACCGAGCAGCCGGACGGCTCGCTGAAGCTGAACGTGCCGAGCTCGGTCACGTTCGCGACGAACCAGTACGCGATCACGCCGGCGTTCACGCCGCTGCTGAACGACCTCGCGACGACGCTGAACCAGAACCCGCAACTGACGGCGTCGATCGTCGGCTACACGGACAGCACGGGCTCGGCGCAGTTGAACCAGACGCTGTCGCAGAACCGTGCGCAAAGCGTCGTGAACGCGCTCGTGCAGCGCGGCGTGAACGGCGGTCGTCTGTCGGCGCAAGGCATGGGCCCGTCGAACCCGATCGCGGACAACGCGACCGAAGCCGGTCGCGCCCAGAACCGCCGCGTCGAGATCTACCTGCGCGCGCCGCAACAGCATCAGTAAGCACGACCACGAGGGGAAACGTGCGGGCGCCCTGCCCACACAGCCCCGCCCGGCAAGGCTTTGGGCGGGGCCGGTAACAAATCGAAAAAATTTTCGAACTTCTGTCGCAGGCCGTGGTCAGTATTTACGGTACGCGGCTGGTGTTGCCGGCGCGTCACCATTCTCCTCTTGTCGTTGTTGCTCCGGGGCCGTATCCGCCCCGGTTTTTTTTGCCCGCCGAATTCGTGCTGCAGCGCAGCACAACACGGCCGGGCACGCCGCACGTGCGGCCTCGTCCCCGCTGCCGCCCCGTCGCGGCGCGTGCTCGCCGCGCTGGTCCGCGCCCCTGCTAGAATCGCAGTTTCCCGTCGTTTTTCCCGCTGTTCTTCTCCAGACCCTATGTCCGCATCCGACCTCACTTCCGTGCAGGCTGCGGCGCCGCAAGGCGGCCGCCAGATCCTCGTTACGTCCGCCCTGCCCTATGCAAACGGGCAGATCCACATCGGCCACCTGGTCGAGTACATCCAGACCGACATCTGGGTGCGGACGCTGCGAATGCATGGCCATGAGGTCTACTACATCGGCGCCGACGATACGCACGGCACGCCGATCATGCTGCGCGCGGAGGCGGAAGGCCTGACCCCGAAGCAGCTGATCGACCGCGTGTGGGCCGAGCACAAGCGCGACTTCGACAGCTTCGGCGTGTCGTTCGACAACTTCTACTCGACCGATTCGGACGAGAACCGCGTGCTGAGCGAGAAGATCTATCTCGCGCTGCGGGAAGCCGGCCTGATCGCCGAACGCGAAATCGAGCAGGCCTACGATCCGGTCAAGGAAATGTTCCTGCCGGACCGCTTCATCAAGGGCGAGTGCCCGAAGTGCCACGCGAAGGACCAGTACGGCGACAGCTGCGAAGTGTGCGGCTCCACCTACCTGCCGACCGAGCTGCTGAACCCGTATTCGGTCGTGTCGGGCGCGACGCCGGTGCGCAAGACCTCGAAGCACTACTTCTTCCGCCTGTCCGACCCGCGCTGCGAATCGTTCCTGCGCGAATGGGTGAGCGGCCTCGCGCAGCCCGAGGCGACCAACAAGATGCGCGAATGGCTCGGCGACGCCGGCGAAGCCAAGCTCGCCGACTGGGACATCTCGCGTGACGCGCCGTACTTCGGCTTCGAGATCCCGGGCGCGCCCGGCAAGTATTTCTACGTGTGGCTCGACGCGCCGGTCGGCTACTACGCGAGCTTCAAGAACCTGTGCGCGCGCAACGGCGTCGATTTCGATGCGTGGATCCGCCCCGGCTCGAAGGCCGAGCAGTACCACTTCATCGGCAAGGACATCCTGTACTTCCACACGCTGTTCTGGCCCGCGATGCTCGAGTTCTCGGGCCACCGCACGCCGACCAACGTGTTCGCGCACGGCTTCCTGACGGTCGACGGCGCGAAGATGTCGAAGTCGCGCGGCACGTTCATCACCGCGCAGAGCTACATCGACACGGGCCTGAACCCCGAGTGGCTGCGCTACTACTTCGCCGCGAAGCTGAACGCGACGATGGAAGACATCGACCTGAACCTCGACGACTTCCAGGCGCGCGTGAACAGCGATCTCGTCGGCAAGTACGTGAACATCGCGAGCCGCGCGGCCGGCTTCCTGATCAAGCGTTTCGACGGTCGCGTGCAGGACAGCGCGATGAACCATCCGCTCGTCGCGAAGCTGCGCGATGCGATTGCGCAGATCGCCGCGAGCTACGAAGCACGCGAATACGGCCGCGCGCTGCGCCACACGATGGAGCTCGCGGACGAAGTGAACGCGTACGTCGACGGCGCGAAGCCGTGGGATCTCGCGAAGGATCCGGCCAACGCGGTCGCGCTGCACGAAACCTGCAGCGTGAGCCTCGAGGCGTTCCGCCTGCTGTCGCTCGCGCTGAAGCCGGTGATACCGCGCGTCGCCGAAGCGGTCGAAGCGTTCTTCGGGATCGCGCCGCTCGCGTGGGCCGATGCCGCGAAGCCGCTGTCGTCGGCGCAGCCGATCAAGGCGTACCAGCATCTGATGACGCGCGTCGATGCGAAGCAGATCGAAGCGCTGCTGGCCGCGAACCGCGATTCACTGCAGGCCGGGGCAACGGGTGCGGCCGCCGCGAGCGCGAACGCCGCGAAGGATGCGAAGAACAACGCGAAGGCGAACGCGAAGCCGGCCGCCGCGAATGGCGCCGACGACGCGCCGATCTCGATCGACGATTTCGCGAAGATCGACCTGCGCATCGCGAAGATCGTCGCGTGCCAGGCCGTCGAAGGCTCGGACAAGCTGCTGCAGCTCACGCTCGACGTCGGCGAGGAAAAGACCCGCAACGTGTTCTCGGGCATCAAGTCCGCGTACCAGCCCGAGCAGCTCGTCGGCAAGCTGACGGTCATGGTGGCGAACCTCGCGCCGCGCAAGATGAAGTTCGGCCTGTCCGAAGGGATGGTGCTCGCCGCATCGGCCACCGACGAGAAGGCGGAACCGGGCCTCTACATCCTCGAGCCGCACAGCGGCGCGAAGCCGGGCATGCGCGTGAAGTAAGCGCAACGCGCTGCTGCCGGCGCGAAAAGGCCCCGCACGATGCGAATCGTGCGGGGCTTTTTTATCGTCGCCCGGTACGCCTTGCCCGCCCTCACCGCTGCCCGAACCACCGATCGAAGCGCCGCGTGTAGTTCAGGTCGACACCCTGGAACGTGCCGCCGTACGCCGACACCGACCAGAAGCGCGTCAGGTTGATCGTCGCCTTGAACGCGTTGCTCGCCGATTGCAGCCCCTGCTCGAAGCCGAGCACGAAGCGCTCGTTGATCGCCTTTGACACCAGCACGACCTGCGGATCGGTCAGGCCGACTTCGCTGCGGCCGACCGACACCTCGTCGAGACCGAAAGTCTGTGCGACACGCTTGCCGGTCACGCTGCCGAGCAGCCCGAGCGCCGCCGTCATCGCGCCCTGCTGGCCGACGTTGTTGCCCTGGTCGGTACCGTGCCCGAACAGCAGCCACGACAGCTTTTCGTTGTCGGTGACGTTCGGCTCCGACACGAGCTTGACCGTCGGCGACTGGATCGTGCCGACCACCTGCACGCCGGCCTCGACCTCCTGGTTGCGCCGCATCGCGAGGATGTTGACGCCCGGGTTCGACACCGGGCCGTTGAACGTGAAGAAACCGTTCTCGATCGCGAGCTTGCGGCCGAACGTCGTGTACGTCGAACCTTCCGTCACGCGCACGTTGCCGACCGCGCGCAGCGGCACGCCCGGCGCGCTCATCACGGTGATCGTGCCGCGCAGCCCGAGATCCGCGCCGTGGCCCTTGAAGCGGAAGTTGTTGCCGAGGCCGACGTCGATGTTCGCGCGCGGCGCCAGCGATGGCGCGGGCTTGTTCTCGACCGGCTTCGGCTTCGCGGCCGCGGTGCCGGTCGGCGTCTCGCCACGCACCGTGCCGTCCGGCTGCACGATCACGACGTCGTCGGACAGGTGCGGCGCCGATTGCTCGGGCAGGTCGAACAGCGCGCGATCGACCATGAACTTGCCGTCGATCGACAGCGCGCCGCGCGGCCCGTCGTTCGCGACGGTGGCCTTGCCCGACAGCGACAGCTTGCGGTCGGGCGCCGCGAACAGTTCGAGCTTGTCCGCGACGATGCTCGCGGTCAGGTCCGGCGCCTCGCCGTCGAGGCGCACGCGGCCGAGCGCGCGCAGCGTGCCGTCGCCGCCGTGGAACTCGACCTGCTGGAATTCGACGAGGTTGTCCGACAGCTTCACGCGCACGATGCCGTCCTTCAACTGCACGCCCTGATCGATCAGCGTCGCGGACAGCTCGTCGCCGGTCAGCGTCCCCGACAGGTTCGGTTTCACCGGCGTGCCGGAGACGGTCAATTTCAGCGCCGCGCGCCCGCCGAGCAGGTAGCTCGGCCCGAACAGGTTGCCGGTCGTCTTCAGCGCCGGGATGTCGGCGTCGATGCGGCCCGACAGCGGGCCGTCGTCGACGATGCCGAACACGCCGTCGCGCAGCGCGAACGGCACCGCGACGTTCGCGTCGAGCGTGCCGATCCGGCTCGCCTTCGCGAGCGCCGTCACGTTGAGCCGGTTGCCGGGCGCGAAGCTCGCGCGTGCGGACAGGTCGGTCAGGCCGAGCGACGCGATGCCGCGCCCGGTCTCGATCGTCACGTCGCCGCCGCGGCGCTTCACCTGCACGTAGCCCGTCGCGTTCGCGCCGAGCGAGAAATCCCAGTCGGCATCGAGCACGACGTCGGTCCGCACCGGCGGCCGCTGGCCGGTCAGCGCCTGGCGCACCTCGAGGAAACGCGCGACCGACGCGCCCGTCACGGCGCCCGCCGAGCGCATCTGGCCGCGATCGAACACGAACGATTTCAGGTCGATCGCCGCGCCTTCGAGCGTCAGCCGCGTCGCGCCGAGCGTCACGCGCCCGGCGCCGGCCGATATCGTCAGCGGCGCCTGCAGCGCGAGCGCCGGCGTGCCGCGATTCGCGAGCCGCGTGACGGTGCCGTCCCAGCGCATGCCGTCGCGGGTCTCGACCACACCGCCGTTCGCCGCGAGCGTCAGGTCGATCACGCGGCCGCCGGCCGCCCCGAGCGCCGATGCGTCGAGCGTGTGCTTCGCGCGCGTGCCGTCGAGGTTCGCGCGCAACGACTTCAACTGGAACGACCCGAGCGCGATGTCGGCCGCGTCGGCCGTGAACACGAGGGCGCCGTGCGCGCCGTCGCGGATGTCCGCGCGGCCCTGCGCGGTGCCGATCCGGTTCGAGCCGACGACGACGTGCTCGGCCTTGTAGGTGGCCGTCACGTTCGGATGCGCGAAGCTGCCGGTCAGGTCGCCCTGCGCCTGCACGAGCCCTTCGACACCGAAGCCGAGCCGGTCGAGCTGCGGCGCGTCGACGACGAAGCGCAGCCGGTCGCCGGGTGCGCCGAAGCTGCCGCGCAGGTCGACGTGGTTGCCGGCGATCGACAGGTTCGCGTTGCTCGGCAGGATCCGCGAGCCGGCGAGCTGCACGACGCCGGCGCCCGTCAGCGGCACGCCGTCGTACAGGCTGTCGGCGAGCTTGAAGGTGGCCTTCGTCGACACTTGCGGCGCAAACGCGCCCGACGCGGTCAGCGTGCCCGACACGCGCGTCTCGCCGCGCTTGGCCGGCGCCTTGGCGGCCTTCGCCGGCGCCTTGCCGCCGCCCGCCTTCGGCGCGCTCGCCGCGGCGAGCAGCAGCGGATCGAACGCGGTCAGCGTCGCCTTCGCGTCATAGGTCGAATGCGCGTCGTGGCGGAACACGCCCGTCAGGTCGATGCGCCCCTTGCCGGCCGTCACGCGCGTGTCGGTCAGCACGGTCTGCTGCCGCGTCAGCGCGACCTTGGCGCGCGCGCCGAGCGCGAGCTTCGGGTCGTTCAGGTTGAAATCGACGGTCGTCACGTCGCCCGCGAGCGTCACGCCAAGCGGGCCGCCGAGGCGCATCGGCCGCAGCTCGGCGACGAACGCGTTCAGGTCGAGGTTCGCGACCTTCAGGTCGAAGCGGCCCTTGCCGCCCGCGAGCGTACCGCCGCCGGTCACGCTGCCGTCGCGGATCAGCTTCAGCGCGAGGCCGTCGATGCGCTGCGCGTGCGCGTCGAGATGCACGGTCGCGTGCGCGTCGATCACCGGCAGCAGATGGTCGCCGAGCGTGCCCGGCTTCGCGTTGACGATCGACACCGGGCCCGTCACCGCGAAACCCTTCGCGGGCGCGGAGCCCGCCGACGCGCTCACCGGCGCGAGTGCCGCGCGCACCGCGAGATCGGCCGCGGGCGCGCCGGGCGACAGCGCCTGCGGGTTCACGTGGTCGAACGCGAGCGACGCACGCGTGAGCGGCACCGGGCCGAACGGCGCGGCCTCGACGTGCGCGCGCCCGTTCAGCTTCATCCCGCTCGCGTCGACGTCGGCGACGAGCGCCTCGAGCGAGCCCGACACACGGGCCCGCGCGTCGACCGGTTCGTCGGACAGCTTGCCGGCGTAGGTCGCCTCGCCCGTCAGCGCGAACGGCTTCACGCCGTCGAGCTTCGCGCGCGCAGTCAGCGCGCCGTACGGCGTATCGACGCCGTCGAGCACGAGTTCATGATGACGGCCGTCGCTGCGGCCGTTCAGCGCGAGATGGTCGAGCTGCGTCGTCGAGCCGCCGTCGTGAATGGCGAGGCGATCGACGCGCAGGTCGTCGATCCGCACCTGCAGCGGCAGGCTCAGGTTCTGCGGCGTCGTACTCGGCGTCGACGGCCCCGGCGCGATCCGCACGTCGATCGTGCCGGCGCGCAGATACGCGATGGACAGCCGCCACGGCGCGCGCGTCAGCGCCCAGCGGCCGTCGAGCCGGTCGATGCGAACCTCGGTGCCGGTGCCGTCGGGGCTCGTCCACGCGAACCCGCGCAAGCGCACGCCGGTCGCGAGCGAGCCGCCGTCGAGCGTGCCCGCGAGCCGCGTGCCGAGCACCTTGCCGGCCGCCTGCCACGCGAGCCGCGTGCCGCGCTCCGTCGTCACCGCCCCCACCACGAGCCCCGCCGCCAGCACGACGAGCAGCACGAGCGACGCGAACGTCCACGCGAGAACGCGCCACGCGCGGCCGCGACGCGGCGCGCGCGGCGGCCGCGGCGGCGTATCGGGCGCGCCGTCGGGCGAATCCGGATCGTGAGGCGGCGGCGTGTCGTTCGGGTCCTTCGTCATGCGGTTCGTCGTGCGTGTCGTCGTGAACAGGGCGACAGGTTCAGAAAGCGATGCCGAGTGTCAGGTACGGGCGCACGCTATGGTTGCGCAAGCCGTACGCGACGTCGACGTTGATCGGGCCCACCGGGCTGCGCCAGCGCGCACCGACGCCCACGCCCGGATAAAACACGCGCTCGCCCCACGCATCGGTCGCGGTGCCGATGTCGAAGAACGTCGCGGCGCCCCAGTCGCGGTTGAACCAGTGCTGGTATTCGGCCGTCCCCGTCATCAGGTACTTGGTCGGCAAAACGGAGCCGGCGACGCTGTTACCGATGCTCTGGTAACCGTAGCCGCGCACCGAATTCGAGCCGCCCGCGCGGAACAGCAGCGACGCCGGCACGCCCGACGAGCTGCCGCTCGTAAACACGCCGCCGAGCTCCGCGCGGAACACGAACAGGTCGCGCTTGCCGATAGGCAGGTATTGCTGCCCGCGCGCGTAGCCGCGAATGAAGGTTTCGTCGGCCAGCACGTGCTTGACCGCGAAGCCGGCCTCCGCGTGAATCAGGTTGCCCGAGCGCGGGAACAGCGGATCGTCGACGTTGCGGCGGGTCCACGCCCACTGCGGCACCAGCGCGCGGCTCGTGGTCGGCCCCGCGCCGTTCTGGTCGAGCCGGTCCTGGTAGTACATCAGCGAATACGCATAGTCGATGAACTGGCCGGTGCGCGTGCGCTGCACGCCGACCCGCGCGCTGTAGATGCGCGTATCCGACACGTTGGTGTTCGTGTACGACGCGAGCACGCTGTTGGTCCAGCCCTTCTCGCCCGGCGGCATCGACAGCTGCACCTGCCCGTACTGCTGGATCTGGTCGACCCGGCCCGACACGGTCAGCGGCCATGCGGCGCCGAACGTGTCGAGATACGTATAGGAGCCTTGCACGTGCGGCCCGGTATCGGTGGCAAAGCCGACGCCGCCGCGAATGTTGTTGTACGGGAATTCGCTGACCTTCACGTGCACGGGCGTGCGCTCGGGCTTCGACGTATCGTCGCCGACGTCGATCGCGACGCTCGCGTAGTACGGCGTGTTCTGCAGTTGCCGCTGCAATTCGGCGATCCGCCGCACGTCGTAGATCTCGCCTTCCGACAGCGGATTGACGTTCGTGACGATCCTTTCCGGATAACGGCGCACGCCGTCGACGTCGACCTTGCCGATCGTAAACGTCGGGCCGCTGTCGAACGCGACCGCGAGCGTCGCGCGCTGCGTGCGCGGATCGATCCGCGCCTCGGACGACGCGATCTTCGCGCCGAGATAGCGGCGCGACTGCAGTTGCCGGAGCGCCGCGCTCTTCGCGTCGTCCCAGTCGGACTGCGTGAACGGGTCGCCAGGCTTCATCGAGAACGCGAAGCGCGTGGCGGTTTCCTGCTTCGGATCCTCGGTTTCGACAGGGCCCTTGAACGTCAGGTCGACCGTCGACACGACGGTCTGCTTGCCCGGATCGACCGCGATGCGCACGTCGCGCTTGCCGTCGCGGGTGCGCACGTCGGTGCGCACGATCGGCGAGAAATAGCCGGCCGTCGCGGCCAGGTCGCGCACCTGCTGCGGCGTGGCGGTCACGAGGAAGTCGAACTGGTCGTCGCTGATATCGTCGCGCTTCGCGAAGCGGGCGATATCGAGATGCGTCTTCAGGAGCTTGCGGATCGAGCGCGGCGCGTCGATGTCGACGTCGTACTTCGCATGGGCCGGCAGCGCGAAGCACGCGGCCAGGCAGCCCGCGAGGGCCGCCCGCGCGACGCGGGCCGCGGCGCCGGCGTGATCGCGCGCCGCGCGCGGGCCTGCATCATGCGCCGTGTGTGCTCGATGGTTCGACTGCCCCGCCAAATATGACCTCGCCGTGCTGGTTTGTTACGGTTTCGTGGAAAACCCTGTATTTGACCACAGGGCGCGGGCGTCACAGCCAAACGATTGTGAAAGAATGCCAGCCCCGGGCACGGCCGCCGCACGATCCCCGTCGGCACCGGCCCGCCGATTCGACGCGCGATTGGCGCCGGCTGTTCCCCGCGATGCGGTAAAATCCCGCCATCGTGAATCCGGCGCATCGTGCGCCGCCCGAAACGGAAGATCCAGCCATGCCGTACCAGTCCGACGTCACGCAGTTCCTGAACCAGCTCAAGCAGCAGAAGCCGACGCTCGAGGAAGAGCAGCGCAAGGGCCGTTCCCTGTTGTGGGACAAGCAGCCGATCGATCTCGAGGAGCGCGCCGAGCAGCAGGAATCGCGCGTGAAGCAGACGCCGTACGTCTACTACCAGAACTTCTGACGACGTGAGCGCCGCCGACGAGGCCAGCGCCGCCCGGCAGGACGACGCGATCGCCGCGCCCGCGGGCGCCGATTCGACGCCCGACACGGTCGACGGTGTCGCGGCGTTCGCTCGCCTGTACGGCGAGCCGCTCTTCAAGCTGCCGCAGGATCTCTACATCCCGCCCGATGCGCTCGAGGTGTTCCTCGAGACGTTCGAAGGCCCGCTCGACCTGCTGCTGTACCTGATCCGCAAGCAGAACTTCAACGTGCTCGACATCCCGATGGCGCAGGTCACCGCGCAGTATCTGGGCTACGTCGACCAGATCCGCACGTCGAACCTCGAGCTCGCGGCCGAGTACCTGCTGATGGCCGCGATGCTGATCGAAATCAAGTCGCGGATGCTGCTGCCGGTCAAGAAGGCCGACACCGGCGAGGAAGCCGAGGATCCGCGCGCCGAACTCGTGCGCCGGCTGCTCGAGTACGAGCAGATGAAGCTCGCCGCGCAGCGGCTCGACCAGTTGCCGCAGCTCGGCCGCGATTTCCTGCGCGCCGAGGTGTACATCGAGCAAAGCGTCACGCCGCGCTTTCCCGACGTCAATTCGGACGACCTGCGCGCCGCGTGGGCCGACGTGCTCAAGCGCGCGAAGCTCGTCCAGCACCACAAGATCTCCCGCGAGGAGCTGTCGGTGCGCGAACACATGAGCCTGATCCTGCGCCGGCTGCAGAACGCCCGCTTCATGGAATTCGCCGACCTGTTCGACACGTCGCGCGGCGTGCCGGTCGTCGTCGTGAACTTCATCGCGATGCTCGAGCTCGCGCGCGAATCGCTGCTCGAGATCACGCAGGCCGAGCCGTTCGCGCCGATCTACGTGCGTCTCGCATACCTGCCCGCGTAAGGGCCGCCCCCGCCGCTTCCCGTTCCCGGTTCGTCCCGACGCTCGCGCTTCGCCGCGGCGGAAGGCCGTCCGGCGGGTGTCCCGCACGTCCCGATATAAAGTGAACGATCGTTCTTTTATCGATGCGTCGCGCGGCCAAATCCTCTACAATCCGCCGACGCCCGATGCGCCGCCCGCGCGCCGGCGTTCTCCGCTTCGACCCCGGCGCCGCTGCTGCGGCGCCCACGCGCACCTGCGCGAGGAACCCGCTACCCGATCATGAAAGTCATCAGCTCGATCCAGGAACTGCGCGACCAGTTGCGCGGCCAGAACCGCACGGCGTTCGTGCCCACGATGGGCAACCTGCACGAAGGGCACCTGTCGCTGATGCGCCTCGCGCGCCAGCACGGCGACCCGGTCGTGGCGAGCATCTTCGTCAACCGGCTGCAATTCGGCCCGAACGAGGATTTCGACAAGTACCCGCGCACGCTCCAGGACGATATCGAGAAGCTGCAGCAGGAAAACGTGTACGTGCTGTTCGCGCCGACCGAGCGCGACATGTACCCGGAGCCGCAGGAGTATCGCGTGCTGCCGCCGGACGACCTGGGCGGGATACTCGAGGGCGAGTTCCGTCCCGGCTTCTTCGCCGGCGTGTGCACGGTCGTCACGAAGCTGATGTCCTGCGTGCAGCCGCGCGTCGCCGTGTTCGGCAAGAAGGATTACCAGCAGCTGATGATCGTGCGCCGGATGTGCCAGCAGCTCGCGCTGCCGGTCGACATCGTCGCGGCCGAGACCGTGCGCGACGAGGACGGCCTCGCGTTGTCGTCGCGCAACCGCTACCTGACGGCCGACGAGCGCAAGGAAGCGCCCGAACTGGCGAAAACGCTGCAGCGCGTGCGCGACAGCGTGCTCGGCGGCGAACGCGACCTCGGCAAGCTCGAGCAGCACGCGCACACGCACCTGGCCGAACGCGGCTGGGCGCCCGACTACATCGCGATCCGCCGCCGCGCGAACCTGATCGCACCGAGCGCCGCCGAACTCGAAGCCGGCGAGCCGCTCGTCGTGCTCGCGGCCGCGAAGCTCGGCGCGACGCGCCTCATCGACAACCTGGAAATCTGACGGCCGGCCCGCCCGCGCCTCTCACGACGCATCACGGAGACCCCATGCAGCGCCACATGCTCAAATCGAAGATCCACCGTGCGGCGGTCACGCACTGCGAACTGCACTACGAAGGTTCGTGCGCGATCGACGAAGACCTGCTCGAAGCGGCGGGCCTCATCGAAAACGAACGGATCGACATCTGGAACATCAACAACGGCGAGCGCTTCTCGACGTACGCGATCAAGGGCGAGCGCGGCAGCGGGATGATCTCGCTGAACGGCTCGGCCGCGCGCCGCGCGCAGTTGGGCGACCTCGTGATCATCGCGGCGTTCGCGATGGTCGACGAAGCCGAACTGCAGGCCGGCTGGAAGCCGAAGCTCGTGTTCATCGACGAAGGCAACAAGATCAAGGGCCATCGCGATCACGTGCCGACGCAGAGCTGGACGTAAGCCGAGCGGCACGCGCGCGGGCCGCGGCGCGCGGCCGCGGCGCTGCCGTTTGCCGCCGACGGGCCGGATACCGTACGCCACGGGATCCGGCCCTTTCTCATTGGGTGTCGCGCCGGCCGGGACGGCCCGGGCGCTCAGGAAGCCTTCACGGCCTTCTCGGCCTTCGGCGCGCGGCGCTCGGCCCATTCGACGATCGGCCGCCACTGCTCGAGATCCTTCTCGACGCGACTTTTCGCGACGTCCCACAGCGTCAGGCCGTGCGCGGCGATCTGCACGTAGTTCTGCGTGTCGCGCACGTAGCCGAGCACCGGCAGGCCGAGCCCTTCGACGAACCGGTGCAACTGGTCGGACGAACGCGTGCGCGCATCGACCCGCATCCCGACGATTCCGACCTCGACGCTGCCCTTGCGCACGGCCTTCTCGCCGGCGAGGCGCTCCAGAAACTGCTGCGTCGCGAGAATATCGAACATCGACGGCTGCAGCGGCACGATCACCTTGTCGGCCAGTTGCAGCGCGACGTTGAGCCGCGTGCCGTGCAGGCCGGCCGGCGTGTCGATCACCGCGTATTCGAGCCCGCGCGGCGGCTTCGACGGCGCGTCCGGATCGAGTTCCCACGCCTCGATCGCCGGCAAGCCGGCCGGCCGCAGGTCGAGCCACGCATGCGCGGACTGCTGCCGGTCCAGGTCGGCCAGCGCGACCCATGCGCCTTGCGCCGCGAAATAGCCGGCTAGATTGGTGGACAGCGTGCTCTTGCCCACGCCGCCCTTCGGATTCGCCACCACGATGACCGTCATGAATTCCCCCGAAAAAGCCGCGCGGCGCCGGCCGCATGGCAGGCGCCGCTCGATTGCGGATACAGGGAGCGATGATATCGGCAAACGGGGGGTCACCGGAACCGGTGGCGAGGAACCACGCCCCCCCTTTCGTCCGCTTTCCTTCACGTCACGCGCGCTGGAGGGCTGTGTCCCGCGCGCCGATCGCGAACGCGCCGCCGCCCAGCAGCGCCTGCACGGCCAGCGTGACGGCCCAGAACGCCGGATATTCCCAGCCGCCGTGCGGCGACGCGAAGCTCCAGCCGTTCGGCAGGTGCGCGGCCACCGCGCCGAGCATGAACGGCAGCAGCACCAGCGCGGCGACGCGCACGCGGAACCCCGCGAGCAGCGCCAGGCCGCCCGCCAGTTCGACGAACGTGGTCAAGTACGCGAGCCAGCCCGGCAGGCCGATCGACGCAAAGAACTGCGCGGTGCCGGGCAGCGTGAAGACGAACACCTTCTGCGCGACGTGCGCGAGGTACAGCACGCCGAGGGCGACGCGCAACAGCGTCGCGGCGAAGTCGTTCAGGCGGTTGGGGTTCATGACGGAGTCCTTCGGGAGTGGATGGGAATGGATCGCACTCTATTCGAATCGATTCGACCGATAAACACGCCAACCGGCTTAAATTGATTCTCCTTTGGAACGAATTGACGCAAAAAAAAGGGCATGACCGATCATGCCCTGCGTCCCGCTCAGTAACCGCTCTTGCCTGGCGTGGCATCGCCGCCGGACTGGCCACCGCCCGGCGCATACGAATCGCACGCATGCGCCGCCGACGACACGCCCAGCAGCGCCGCAAGCAGTACGCTCCACCACCATCGAGCCCTCATCGTCACCCTCCTTCGGGCGGACCTCCGCCCTCCTTCGTTGTACGCGATGGCGCGGAAAAAGCGAGGGCGGACCGGCGCGGACTCAACGAAACTCGGCGTACAGCGCGTCGAGATCGAGGTGCTCGGCGAACGTGTCGGCCAGCCGCTCGAGCGACGCCTCGCGCAGCGCCGGGTAATCGATGCGGGCCGCGCCGTCGAGCCCCGCCCATGCGAGCAGCGCCGCGCAGGCGTCGGGCGCGTCGAACAACCCGTGCACGTATGTCGCGAGGATCTGGCCGTCGGCCGACATCGCGCCGTCGGGACGCGTGCCCTCCGCCGGGACATCGGCGGCCAGCGTCAGCGCGGGCGTCGCGAGCGCCGGCCCGCGCGTGTCGCCCATGTGGATCTCGTAGCCGTGCACGGCCGCCGCGCCCGGCAGCGCGAGGTGCCCCGTCACGTTCTTCAGCGTCTTGTCGGGTTGCAGCGTCGTGTCGAAATCGATCAGCCCGAGCCCCGGCACGCTGCCGGGCGCGCCTTCGAGGCCGAGCGGATCGTCGAGCGTGCGGCCGAGCATCTGCATGCCGCCGCAGATGCCGATCACCTTGCCGCCGTAGCGCAGATGGCGCCGGATCAGCGCGTCCCAGCCCGCGTCGCGCAGCCACGCGAGATCGCGCTGCACGCTCTTCGAACCGGGCAGGATCAGCAGGTCGGCGTCGGGCACGGGGCCGCTCTTCCAGTACGTGAATTCGACCTGCGGATGCGCGCGCAGCGGATCGAAGTCGGTGTGGTTGCTGATGCGCGGCAGCGCGGGCACCACGACGCGCAACACGCCGGCTTCGCCGCGTGCGGCGGCGCTGCGCGCTTGCCCGGGCAGCATGTCCTCCGCGTCGAGCAGCAGCCCGTGCAGGTATGGCAGCACGCCGAACACCGGCTTGCCCGTGCGCGCACGCAGCCAGTCGAGCCCCGGTTCGAGCAGCTTGAGGTCGCCGCGGAAGCGATTGATCACGAAGCCGCGCACGCGCGCGCGCTCGCTGTCGGACAGGCAGGCGAGCGTGCCGACCAGATGCGCGAACACGCCGCCGCGATCGATGTCGGCGACGAGCACGACCGGGCAGTCGACGCGCTCGGCAAAACCCATGTTCGCGATGTCGCCGTCGCGCAGGTTGATCTCGGCCGGACTGCCCGCGCCTTCGACGATCACCGTGTCGTAACCGGCACGCAGGCGGGCATACGACTCGAGTACCGCATCGAACGCGACCGGCTTGTAGTCGTGATACGCCCGCGCGTCGAGGTTCATGCGCGCCTTGCCGTGAATGATCACCTGCGCGCCGCGGTCGCTCGTCGGCTTCAGCAGCACCGGATTGAAATCCGTATGCGGCGCGACGCCGGCGGCCAGCGCCTGCAGCGCCTGCGCGCGGCCGATCTCGCCGCCGTCGACCGTCACCGCGCTGTTGAGCGCCATGTTCTGCGGCTTGAACGGCGCCACGCGCGCGCCGCCGCGGCGCGCGAGGCGACACAGGCCCGCGACGAGCGTGCTCTTGCCCGCGTCGGATGTCGTGCCCTGGATCATCAGCGTGCCGCGCGGCCGCGGCTCGGGTGCATTCATCGTGTAAAAGGTCGTCGCGAAGCAAAGGCCGCATTATCGCCCGCGGCGGGTCGCCCGCGCCGTTACAATCACGCGATGATTCCGCACGACCTCACCTTCGTCCTCGGCGGCGCGCGCTCGGGCAAGAGCGCGCATGCCGAGCGGCTCGCCGCCGCCAGCGGCCGCCCCGTCACCTACATCGCAACCGCGACCGCCGCCGATGCGGAGTTCGAACAGCGCATCGCGCATCACCGCGCGCGCCGGCCCGCCGAATGGGGGTTCGCCGACGCGCCCGTCGATCTCGCGGGCACGCTCGCGCGGCTCGACGATCCGCACGCCTGCCTGCTCGTCGACTGCCTGACGCTGTGGCTCACGAACCTGCTGTGCCCCGCCGACGGCGAACCGCTCGACGATGCGCAGTACGCGGCGCAGGTCGAGCGGCTCGAACGCGCGTTGCGCGGCGCGCGCGCGAAGGTGATCGTCGTCAGCAACGAGATCGGGCTCGGCGTCGTGCCGCTCGGCTCCGTCACGCGCCGCTACGTCGACGAGCTCGGCCGCCTGAACCAGCGCGTGGCGACGCTCGCGACGCGCGTCACGCTGCTGGTTGCCGGGCTGCCGCTCGACCTCAAGGCGGGCGCCCCGTCATGCTGATGCTGTCGCTGCCCGTCGTCGCGATGCTCGCGGTCGCGGCCGCGCTCGTCGACCGCGCGATCGGCGAGCCGGCCGGCTGGCATCCGCTTGTCGCGTTCGGCCGCTTCGCCGCGCGCATCGAAGCCGCGCTGAACACGGGGCGGCGCGGCCGCGTGGTCGGCGTCGCCGCGTGGCTCGCGGCGGTCGTGCCGCCGGTGGCCGTCGCGGCATGGCTCGTCGCCGTGCTGCCGTGGCCGTTCGCGGCTGCGCTGCACGTCGCGCTGCTGTGGTTCGCGCTCGGCGCGAAGAGCCTCGCCGACCACGTCGCGCCGATCGCCGCCGCGCTGCTGCGGCGCGACCTCGACGCGGCGCGCACGCTGACCGCGCGCATCGTGTCGCGCGACACGAGCAACGCTGACGAAGGGGCGCTGTCGCGCGCGGCCGTCGAATCGGCGCTCGAGAACGGCAACGACGCGATCTTCGGCGCGCTCCTCTGGTTCGTCGTCGCGGGCGGCCCCGGCGCGTTGCTGTTCCGGCTCGCGAACACGCTCGACGCAATGTGGGGCTACCGCACGCCGCGCTTCCTGACCTTCGGCTGGGCCGCCGCACGCATCGACGACGCGTTGAACTGGATTCCCGCGCGCCTCACCGCCGCGAGCTATGCGCTCCTCGGCGACACGGCCGCCGCGTGGCGCTGCTGGCGCACGCAGGCGCGCCACTGGGACAGCCCGAACGCGGGCCCCGTGATGGCCGCGGGCGCCGGCAGCCTGAACGTGCAGCTCGGCGGGCCGGCCGTCTATCACGGCGAGATCGAGGACCGCCCGGCGCTCGGCACCGGCGCCACGGCAACCGCCCTTCACATCGTCGCCGCGCTGTCGCTCGTCACGCGCACGCTCGCCCTGTGGCTCGCGCTGCTGGTCGCGAGCGGCGCAATCGTCATGGCCACCCATCATGTCTGATTCATCCATCGCGCACGGCGGCAACCTGCACGAGGCCGCCCGCCGCCACGGCATTCCGTACGACGCTTGGCTCGACCTGTCGACCGGCATCAATCCGGTCGGCTATCCCGTGCCGCCCGTGCCGGCCGACGCCTGGCGCCGGCTGCCCGACGACGGCGACGGCCTCGCGGCCTGCGCCGCGCAGTACTACCACGCACCCGATGCCGCGCACGTGCTGCCGGTCGCCGGCAGCCAAGCCGCGATCCGCGCGTTGCCCGCGCTGCTGCCGGCCGGCGAGGCCGGCGTCGCGGCGCTCGCGTATGGCGAATACGCGCCCGCGTTCGCGCGCCACGGCCATCGCGTCGTCACGCTCGACATCCGCGCGGATACACTGCCCGCGACGCTGCGCCACGTCATCGTCGGGAACCCGAACAATCCGACCGCCGAATGCGTGCCGACCGGGCGCCTGCTCGGCTGGCATGCGCAACTGGCCGCGCGCGGCGGCACGCTGATCGTCGACGAAGCGTTCGCCGATACGGGCGCGACGCCGTCGCTGGCGCCGCACGTCGATCGTCCTGGGCTCGTCGTGCTGCGCTCGGTCGGCAAGTTCTTCGGGCTCGCCGGGATCCGCGCGGGCTTCGTGCTCGCGTGCCCCGATCAAATCGTCGCATTGCGCGACAGGCTCGGTGCGTGGACGGTCGGCGGCCCCGCGCGCCACGCGGTCGCCGCGGCGTTCGCCGACCGCGCGTGGCAAGCTGCCGCCCGCGAGCGGCTTGCGGCCGACGGCGAACGACTGGCCGCGTTGCTGCGCGCGCACGGCTTCACGGTTCGCGCGACGCCGCTCTTCAGCTGGACCGACGACCCGCGCGCCGCGGCGCTGCATGCGGCGCTCGCGGCGCGCGGGATCTGGACGCGGCACTTCCCGACCCCGTCGAGCGTGCGCGTCGGCCTGCCGGGCAGCGAAGCCGAATGGCAGCGCCTCGGCGACGCGCTCGCGCATTGCGTGCCGCTGCTGCAGCGGGGCCCGGCATGAGTCCGCGCCGGTTCCGCCGGTTCCGCCGGTTCCGCCGGTTCCGCCGGTTCCGCCGGCTTGCGCCGGCCGCGCTGCTGGCCGCGCTCGCCCACGCGCCGCTCGTCCACGCCGACGTCACGGCCCGCGACGACGCCGGCAATACGGTCACGCTGCCCGCGCCCGCGCAGCGCGTGATCAGCCTCGCGCCGCACGCGACGGAACTCGTCTACGCGGCCGGCGGCGGCGCGAAGCTCGTCGGCACCGTCACGTACAGCGACTATCCGCCCGCCGCGCAAGCGGTGCCGCGCGTCGGCGACAACAAGGCGCTCGACCTAGAACGCATCGCCGCGCTGAAGCCCGACCTGATCGTCGTCTGGCGGCACGGCAACGCGCAGCAGCAGACCGACGCACTGCGCGCACTGCACATCCCGCTGTTCTTCAGCGAACCGAAACATCTCGACGACGTGTCGTCGTCGTTGCGCCGGCTCGGCACGCTGCTCGGCACGCAATCGACCGCCGATGCCGCCGCGAGCGCCTTGACGCGGGACATCGCCACCCTGCGCGCACGCTACGCGGCACGCGCGCCCGTCACGATGTTCTTCCAGGTGTGGGATCGCCCGCTGACGACGCTCAACGGCACGCACCTGATCAACGAAGTGTTCGAACTCTGCGGCGGCCGCAACGTGTTTGCGTCGCTCAAGCCGCTGGCGCCCGCCGTGACCGACGAGGCCGTGCTCGCCGCGAATCCGGAAGCGATCGTTACGACGAGCGCCGGCGCGACCCGTTCGAACGAACCGCTGCCGAGCCTCGCGCGCTGGCGCGCGTGGCCCGCGCTGACGGCCGTGGCGCGCAACAACCTATTCGCGATCGACGGCGATCTGCTGACGCGGCCGTCGCCGCGGATCGCGCAAGGCGCGGCCGCGCTGTGCGAGGATCTGGATGCCGCGCGTGCGCGGCGGCCGGCGCGCTGATTTCCGGCGGGCTGCGGATGCATCGCGCACCGATGCCCGGATGTGTACGGTGTGCGAGACAGAGCGTCGTTCACATGCAGACGCAAGCGTGCCTATGCGTCCCAGTGCACGACTTCCCACGTTCGCGCGGCATCCTCCATGCGCAGCCACACAACTCCGCCCGTCGGCACCGGCCGCGAGAGCAACGTATCGAGCGGCACGCGCAGCACATGCGACGCGAATGCGCGGATCACGCCCGCGTGCGTGACGATCCATTGCGGCCCGTCGAACGCCGCAAGCGCGTCCGCCTGCCGTGCAACCCGCGCGGTGAATCGCGCGACGCTTTCCCCGCCGTGCGCGCAGGCATGCATCAGGTCGGCCGCCCACGCATCGAGCGCCGCACGGTCGATATCGTCCCAGCGCCGCATTTCCCACGCGCCGAAATCCATTTCCTGCCAATCGCCATCGCGCCGCAGCGGCGCGTCGAACACCCGCGCGAGCCGTTCGGCCACCGATGCGCAGCGCGTCAGCGGGCTCGTCCACACCTGTTCCGGCGACGGCACCCCCAGTTCCGCCAGATGCGCGCGCACGGCCCGTGCGCCGTCATCAGCCGGTTCGGCGAGCGGCACGTCGCTGCGCCCGTAGCAAACGCCGGGCTCGATGCCGACGGCCGGATGACGAATCAGGACGACATCCATCCGAGCACCACGAGATAGATCGCCAGTTCGCCCAGTTGCTGCGCGAAGCCGAGACAGTCGCCCGTATAGCCGCCGATCCGCTTCACGAAATAGCGGGCCAGCCACGCGCGCATCAGCACGAGCGCCACGCATGCGGCAACGCCCATGCGCCAGTCCGGCCAGAACAGCCACGGCAATCCGAACACCGCCGCGATGCACGCGGCACGTGCACCCATCCGTTGCGCGACCGGCTTCGCCTTGCCTTCTGGCCGCACGTAGTCGAGCGTCGTCAGCAGGCTCACGGCCATCGCGCGGCTCGCCGCATGCGCGGCGATCATCGTCCATGCGGCGCGCAGCGGCAGCATCGACGCGAGCGCCTGCCATTTCAGCCCGAGCGCGATCACGAGCGCGACCGCGCCGAACGTGCCGATCCGCGAATCGTGCATGATGCGCAGCACGTCGTCGCGCGTGTAGCCGCCGCCGAACGCATCGCAACTGTCGGCGAGGCCGTCTTCGTGGAATGCGCCGGTCGCGAACAGCGTCGCGGCCATCGACAGCCCGACCGCGATCGATGCCGGCAGCGCCCGCAGTGCAACGAGATAGACGAGCGCGCCCCATGCGCCGACGCAGGCGCCGACGAGCGGGAAATAACGCGCGGCCTGGTCGAGATCGCCGGCCGCGTAGCCGATCGAGCGCGGCACGGGCACGCGCGTGAAATAGCCGAGCGCGACGAAGAAGTAGCGCAGTTCGGCCCGCATGCCGCGCGCGCGCTCAGGCGTCACGATCGTCGACGCCGGCCGATTCGAAGCTCGCCATCTCGGCGAGGAACGCGGCCGCCGCGCGCACCAGCGGCAGCGCGAGCGCGGCGCCCGTGCCTTCGCCGAGCCGCAGGTCGAGCGCGAGCAGCGGCTTCGCGCCGAAATGTTCGAGCATGCGCCGGTGGCCGGCCTCGTGCGACGTATGCGAGAACACGCAGTAGTCGCGCACGCCGGGCGCGATGCGCTCGGCGACGAGCAGCGCGGCGGTCGCGATGAAGCCGTCGACGAGGATCGTCATCCGCTCGCTCGCGGCCGCGAGGTACGCGCCCGTCATCATCGCGATCTCGAAGCCGCCGAACGTCGCGAGCACGTCGAGCGGCGCGATCGCATGCGAGTGCTTGACGAGCGCGCGGCCGAGCACCGCGCGCTTGTGCGCGAGGCCCTGGTCGTCGAGGCCCGTGCCGCGGCCGACGCATGCGTCGATCGGTACGTCGAGCAGGCGGCTCATCAGGCACGCGGCCGACGACGTGTTCGCGATCCCCATCTCGCCGAAACCGATCACGTTCGTGCCGAGCGATGCGTGCACGCGCACACGCGCCGCGCCGGCTGCCAGCGCCGTCATCGCTTCTTCACGCGTCATCGCCGGCTCCGCCGCGAAGTTGCGCGTGCCGCGCGCGACCGGCAGCGACACCAGCCGGTCCGACAGCGGCAGCGGCGACGCGACGCCCGCATCGACGATCTCGAGCGTGCTCTGCGCGACGCCCGAGAATGCATTGATCGCCGCGCCGCCGGCCAGGAAGTTCGCGACCATCTGCGCGGTCACCGCCTGCGGGTAAGGACTAACGCCTTCGGCCGCGATCCCGTGGTCGCCCGCGAACACGATCGTCACGGGACGCTGCACGACCGGCCGCTCGGAGCGCTGGATCAGGCCGATCTGCAGCGCGAGCGCCTCGAGCTGGCCGAGGCTGCCGGGCGGCTTGGTCTTGTGGTCGATCACATGCTGCAGGCGCTGGCGCAATGCGTCGTCGAGCGGCGCGATCGCGGGCGGGAATTGGGTCGGAGTCGTCATCGAGGAGCCGTGTCGTGCGCGCGGCATGCGCCGCGCATCGGAAAAGTCGGAACAGGAAAGGTCATGGTCGCGCAGGCCACGCCGGCAGCAGCGCATCGCGGCCGTTCTCGCGGATCAGCACGAGCGGATAGCCGAACGCGTCGCTCGCGCGCTCGGGCGTCAGCACGTCGTGCACGAGGCCGGCCCACGCATGGCCGCGGCCGTCGAGCAACAGCGCATGCGTCGCGAAACGCCGCGCGAGATTCAGGTCGTGACACGAAAACATCACCGTGCGCGAGCCGGCCGCGAGCCACGCAGCCAGCGCGGTCAGGCAGTCGATCTGGTGATGCAGGTCGAGATGCGCGAGCGGTTCGTCGAGCAGCATCAGCGGCGCATCCTGGCACAGCGTCGCGGCCAGCGCGACCCGCTGCCGCTCGCCGCCCGACAGCGACATCACGTCGCGCGACGCGAGCGCGGCGAGGTCGAACGTCGCGAGCGCAGCGCGCGCGGCCGCGCGGTCGCCGTCGCGCTCCCAGCCCCAGCCGCCGAGATACGGAAAGCGGTTGAGCAGCACCGTGTCGAACACGGTCGCGCTGAACGCATCGTGTAATTGCTGCGGCATCAGCGCGCGGCGCTGCGCGAGTCGTTCGGGGCGCCACGCGGCAAGCGGCCGGCCGTCGATCTCGACGTGTCCTGCGGCGGGCGGCCACAATCCCGCGAGCGTGGCGAGCAGCGTCGTCTTGCCGGCGCCGTTCGGCCCGGCGACGCACCAGATCTCGCCGGGGCGGAACGCCTGCGTGAAGCCGTCGAGCAGCGTGCGCGCGCCGGCCTTCAGCGTCAGGTCGACGGCCGTGTAGCGCATGTCGCCGGCAGCGGCGTTCAGTGCGGCACCCGTCATCGCATCGGTCTCCTCAACAACATCCACAGGAACACCGGCACGCCGATCAACGCGGTCATCACGCCGACCGGCAATTGCGCGGGCGCGATCGCGGTGCGCGCGAGCAGGTCGGCCGCCATCACGCCGCCGCCGCCCGCGAGCATCGCGGCCGGCAGCAGCATCCGCTGGTCGTTGCCGAACGCGAGCCGCAACGCATGCGGCACGACGAGGCCGACGAAGCCGATCGTGCCGGCCGTCGTCACCGCGGCCGCGGCGGCCAGCGACGCGACGAGATAGATCCGCACGCGCAGGCGCGCGACCGGCACGCCGAGCGCTTGCGCGGTGGCGTCGCCGCGCAGCAGCACGTTCAGTTGCGGCGCGGCCGGCAGCGCGACGCCTGCGCACAGCAGCAGCGCGCCCCACGCGAACCACGGCGCCGTCGCGCCGTTCAGGTCGCCCGTCAGCCAGAAGATGATGCCGCGCAGCCGCGCGTCGGGCGCGAGCGACAGCAACAGCGTGACGAGCGCGCCCCACCCCGCCGCGATCACGACGCCCGTGAGCAGCAGCCGCGGCGATGCATCGCGCGATTCGCCGCGCCACACCTCGCGCCTCGCGAGACCGAGCACGAGCGCGACCGAGACGAGCGAACCCGCGAACGCCGATGCGTCGACGAGCCACCACGCGCCGCCCGCGATCATCGCGACGAGCGCGAAGCCGGCCGCGCCGCCGGACACGCCCAGCACGTACGGCTCGGCGAGCGGATTGCGCAGCAGCACCTGCAACAACGCGCCGGCCAGCGCGAGCAGCGCGCCGCACGCGAAACCCGCGAGCGCGCGCGGCAGGCGCAGCGTCGTCACGATATCGGCAACGAGGGTATCGCCGCCATGCGGCACGAGCGACGCGAGCGCCTGCCACGGCGACATCGGCACGCTGCCGATCGACAGCGACGCGACGAACAGCAGCGCGACCGTGGCGGCCAGCGCGGCCCAGATGGCGGCGGCGCGCGCGGCGTTCATGCCGCGCACGGCCGCACGCACGACGCGCGGCGCATCCGCTTGCGGGAGTCGGCCGGGCGCGACGTGGGCGCGTGGCGGACGATTGGGGTCGGCATCGAAGAACGTTCCGTGAAGCATTGCGCGCCCTGCTTCCCCGCAGGCCGCGCGTCATGGAGCCCGTGCGGGCTCCCCGTCTCGGCCGGTATCCGGGCTGGCGGCGGTCCGGCTCGCCTTCCCGCGCGACGACGCGCAGTGGCCCGCGCCCGCGTGCGACCTGCACGCGAAACGCGCCCGAGCCGGCCTGCGTCACGCGACGCGGCCGCTTACCGTTGCGGGGGCAGCGCAGGTTGGCGCGCGTGGAGCCCGCACCCTGCTTCCCGTTTAACCGCGCATCCTGCGCGCGAGCACCGAGGCGGCGCCAGTTTAGGAGCCGGTCGTGCAAGCGTCAAGGAAGCGTCCGGACCCGCGCGAGACGCACCCATTCGCGGCAAGAAGCAGGGGTGTTACGACTGGAAACGTTACAGATGTCAGATTGCGCGGTATTCCGCGCTAAAATGCTGGGTCTTTAGAGGACGCAGCAAATGCTCAACGAACTCGAAACCCTGTCTCAAAATATTGGCCGTCTGATTTCGCTGAACAAGCGCTATCACTCGGAACGGCTCGCGCTCGAGGAGCAGGTCGCGCAATTGCGCGCGGAAGCGGACACGGTCCGCGCGGAGCTCGCGCAGCTGCGCGACGAACGCAATGCGCTCGCGGCCGAGCGCGACACGTTGTCGGCGAAGATCGACGACGCCCAGGTGAAACTGAACGCGATTCTCGAAAAGCTGCCGCGCTCGAAGAGCGCGGAGCAAGCCGACAACCAGCTCGACCTGCTCGATGCGCAGGCGCGCACGGATGGCGATGACGCGGCCAGCCACGGAGAACATGCATGAGCACCAAGCAGATCGAAGTCTCGATTCTCGGTCAGGCCTATCGGCTCGCCTGTTCGGCCGAGACCGAAGCGGCGCTGCTCGAAGCGGTCGCGCGCGTCGACGCCGAAATGTCGAAAATCCGCTCGAACAGCTCGGTGCGCGGCACCGATCGCATCGCGGTGATGGCGGCGCTGTCGCTTGCATCGGAATTGCTGCGGCTGCAAACGAGCGTGCGGCACGGTGAAGCATTTCCGGCCGAGGAAATCCGTCGTACAATGCACCAGATGAACGAACAGCTCGGCGCGGTGCTCGCACAGCACGAGACGCAGTAACGTTTCAAACGATGTGTCGATTCCCCTTGATCTCGGCGGTCAACGGTGGTCAAATTGGCGCATCGAATCACAGTTCAGTCAGCTTCCCTGCCTGGTTCGCCAAGGTCATATATTCCTTGAACCAATGCCATGTGCACGGTTGCGGAAATTTGTAGCACGGGCGCGCGCGTCACTCTGTCTGATGTACCCGAAGTGCTGCTAACTGCGACCAATTCTGAACCTCAGGTTCAGGATGCCGGCCTAGCGGCCAAGGTGGGGGCCTATCCAACGGCATCGGGAGTTCCCGATGCCGTTTCCTTTTTGAGGGCCTGCTTGCATGCGGCGCGCGCATGCAAGCAGGCCCTCATGCCCCTTCTGCGCCGATCACGACCATGCAATACTGGCTGATGAAGTCCGAACCGGGCGAAGCAAGCATCGACGATCTCGCCAACGCACCGCAGCGCTCGCTGCCGTGGACCGGCGTGCGCAACTATCAGGCGCGCAATTTCATGCGCGACACGATGAAGATCGGCGATGGCGTGCTGTTCTATCACTCGAGCTGCCCCGAGCCAGGCATCGCCGGCCTCGCCGAAGTATCGTCGACGCCCTACCCCGATCCCACGCAGTTCGATCCGAAAAGCCCCTACTACGACCCGAAATCGACGCGGGAAGCGCCACGCTGGCTGCTCGTCGACGTGCGCTTCGTGAAGAAATCGCCGCTCGTGCCGCTCGCCGCGCTGCGCGAGCACGACGAGCTCGCCGACATGCGCGTGCTCGCGCGTGGCAACCGGCTGTCGATCACGCCCGTCACGCGCGCCGAATGGCGGTTCATCACCGAAAAGTTGATGAAGTAGGCACGCGCCAAAGGTCAAATCTGGTCAGTACACCCTGCCGTCACGGAACTCGCGGCACGTTCGCGCGGCCTAAGCAACCGCTGTCGGCCGATCGGGCCGGCTGTCGTTTTTTCGTCGCGCGGCACGCCCGCGTCGCGCACGCGTGATCCGCGTGCGCGCCCTCGCACAAGGAGTCCAACAATGACCAAGAAATCCGCACTCGCGCTGTCGCTCGCCCTCGCCGCCGCCGTCCCCGTCGCGCTGACGCTCGCGTCGCCCGCCGCACACGCCCAGACGGCGAACCCGCACTTTCCGGAGCCGGCGGGTGTGTTGTCGCTCTCGTCGCAGGCGAGCGCCGACGTACCACAGGACATCATCCACATCACGCTGTTCTACGAGCAGCAGGCCAAGGACCCGGGCAGCCTCACCGCGCAGTTGAACCAGCGTGCGGACGCGGCCCTGTCGCAGGCCAAGGGCGTATCGGGCGTCACCGCGCACACGGGCGCGTTCTCCGTGTATCCGAGCACCGATCGCGACGGCAAGATCTCCGCATGGCGCGGCCGCACCGAGGTTGCGCTCGAATCGCGCGATTTCGCCGCGGCGTCGAAGCTGGCAGGCCAGTTGTCGAACCTGATGCAGGTCGCGAACGTCGAGTTCTCGCTGTCGCCGGAAGCGCAGCGCGCGGCCGAGCAGAAGCTCACGACCGAGGCGATCAAGTCGTTCCGCGCCCGCGCGGACGAAGCCGCGAAGGCGTTCGGCTACAGCAGCTACACGATCCGCGACGTGAACGTCGGCAGCGGCCGCAACGTGCAGCCGTACCCGCGCATGATGGCGATGGCCGCGGCGCCGATGGACAGCGCGAAGATGAGCGCGCCGATCGCGGTCGAAGGCGGCAAGGCCACCGTGTCGGTCACCGTCAACGGCTCCGTGCAGATGAAGTAACGCGCATCGCGCAGTCGCCGAAACGCAAAACGCCGGCCCGAGGGCCGGCGTTTTTCATGCGCATCCGGTATCGATGCTCGCGCCGATCGCGCGTGCATCGATACCGCGTCATGCAGCCGCCTCATGCGGCCGCATTCGCGTTCGCCGCGCGGCGGCGATACGCCCAGACCATCATCGCGATACCCGCGACGATCATCGGCAACGACAGCCACTGCCCCATCGACAGGCCGAGCGCCAGCAGACCGAGGAAGTCGTCGGGCTCGCGCGCGAACTCGACCGTGAAACGCGCGAGGCCGTAACCGATCAGGAACAGCGCCGATATGGCGCCCATCGGCCGCGGCTTGCGCGCGAACAGGAACAGCACGAAGAACAGCGCGATACCTTCGAGCGCGATTTCATAGAGCTGCGAAGGATGGCGCGGCAGCATCTGGTATTGCATGAACACGTCGGCGAGATGCCACTTCTCGACGAGTTCCGGATGTTTCGGCAGCCATGCCGCATCGTCGCGCATCGCGCCCGGGAACAACATCGCCCACGGCGCCGTCGGATCGGTCACGCGGCCCCACAGTTCGCCGTTGATGAAATTGCCGAGCCGCCCGGCCGCGAGCCCCGTCGGCACCATCGGCGCGACGAAATCGGTGACCTGCAGCCAGTGCCGCTTGCGCTGCCACGCGAACAGCGCCATCGCGAGCGTCACGCCGAGGAAGCCACCGTGAAACGACATGCCGCCTTCCCACACCTTGAACACGTCGAGCGGATGCGAGAAGTAGAAATCGGCCTTGTAGAACAGCACATAGCCGAGCCGGCCGCCGAGCACGGTACCGAGCACGCCGTAGAACATCATGTCGTCGATGTCCTTCGCGGTCCAGCCCTGCGCCGCGACGTGCGGCAGCTTCAGGCGGATCCGGCCGACGACGATCGCCGCGATGAAGGCGACGAGATACATGAGGCCGTACCAGCGCACGGCCAGCGGCCCGAGATGGATCGCTACGGGGTCGAAATTCGGGTGAATGATCATGGGTTAGCGAAGAAGTTTTCGAATACGGTGCGGCCGTCGCACACATGCAGGACCGCGCATTGGACGGCGATCGCGCGCCGTCGTTCACGTCACGTGGCGAGGCCCTGCGCGCGCACGACGTCGATGAAGCCGGCGAGCACGGGGCTCACGTCGCCGGTGCGCCACACGAGGCCCGTCTCGACGACCGGCGCCACGCCGGCGAGCGGCCGGTAGACCACGCCGGTGCGCCGCAGGTTACGCAGCGATTGCGGCACCAGTGCGACGCCCATGCCGGCCGACACGAGGCTGACGATCGTCTGCATCTGGATTGCCTCCTGGCCGATGCGCGGGGTTTCCCCCGCCGCGCCGTAGCAGCCCGTAATGATGTCATAAAAGCCGGGCGCCAAACGACGCGGAAAGATCACGAGCGGCAACGCGGCGACCTCGGCGAGCTGCACGGGCGCGTCCTCGGGCGCGTCGGACGCCCCGGCCGGCATCGCGACCACCAGCGGCTCGCGCACGACGGGCAAGTACGACAGCCCGGCCGCGTGACGCGGCGGCACGGGCGGAATCACGAGCCCGGCGTCGATGCGCCCGGCGACGAGTTCGTCGATCTGCACGTCACTCGTCGCTTCCGCGAGCTGCAGCCGCACCTGCGGATAGCGCGCGCCGAATGCTCGAAGCAACGACGGCAACAGCCCGTAATCGGCGGTCGACACGAACGCGAGCGACAGCGAGCCGGCCTCGCCGCGCGCGAGCCGCCGCGCGAGCGGCGGCAGCGCATCGGCCGACGCGAGCAGCCGGCGCACGTCGGGCAACAGCGCCGCGCCGACCGCCGTCAGCGCCACCGAGCGCTTGGTGCGCACGAACAGCGCGACGCCGAGCGCATCCTCGAGCGCGCGGATCGCCTGCGACAGCGGCGGCTGCGTCATCGACAGGCGCTCGGCCGCGCGGCCGAAATGGCGCTCGTCGGCGACGGTCGCGAAATAGCGCCACTGGCGCAGGTCGGGCGTGGGTTCGGCCATGTTCAACTCATTCGCAAAACGACTTAATAGGCTATGAATAATATATTGGACATCCCAAACCGGACACTCCATTCTTGACCGATCCGAACCGGCACGCCGTTCGCGCCGGCGTCGCCAAAACTACGATGGAGCTCCCCATGTCGTACAACCGCCGCTCTAAAAACATCACGCAAGGCGTGGCCCGTTCGCCGAACCGCTCGATGTATTACGCCCTCGGCTACCAGAAGGACGATTTCGACAAGCCGATGATCGGCATCGCCAACGGCCATTCGACGATCACGCCGTGCAATTCCGGCCTGCAGCGGCTGTCGGACGCGGCCGTGGAGGCCGTGAAGGCGGCCGGCGCGAATCCGCAGATCTTCGGCACGCCGACGATTTCGGACGGCATGTCGATGGGTACCGAAGGCATGAAGTACTCGCTCGTGTCGCGGGAAGTGATCGCCGATTGCATCGAAACCTGCGTGCAGGGCCAGTGGATGGACGGCGTCGTGGTGGTCGGCGGCTGCGACAAGAACATGCCGGGCGGCATGATCGCGCTCGCGCGCCTGAACGTGCCGGGCATCTACGTGTACGGCGGCACGATCCGCCCGGGCAACTGGAAAGGCCGCGACCTGACGATCGTGTCGGCGTTCGAGGCCGTCGGCGAATTCACCGCGGGCCGGATGTCGCAGGAGGATTTCGAAGGCGTCGAGAAAAACGCGTGCCCGACGTCGGGTTCGTGCGGCGGCATGTACACCGCGAACACGATGAGCTCGTCGTTCGAGGCGCTCGGGATGTCGCTGCTGTATTCGTCGACGATGGCGAACCCCGACCAGGAGAAGGTCGATTCGGCCGCCGAATCGGCGCGCGTGCTGGTCGAGGCGGTGAAGCGCGACCTGAAGCCGCGCGACATCATCACGAAGCAATCGATCGAGAACGCGGTGTCGGTGATCATGGCCACCGGCGGCTCGACCAATGCGGTGCTGCACTATCTCGCGATCGCGCACGCGGCCGAGGTCGACTGGACGATCGACGACTTCGAGCGCATCCGCAAGCGCGTGCCGGTGATCTGCGACCTGAAGCCGTCGGGACAGTACGTCGCGACCGACCTGCACCGGGCCGGCGGGATTCCGCAGGTGCTGAGGATCCTGCTCGACGCGGGGCTGCTGCACGGCGACTGCATGACGATTACCGGCCGCACGATCGCCGACGAACTGAAGGACGTGCCGGCCGTGCCGCGCGCGGATCAGGACGTCATCTTCCCGATCGACCGTGCACTGTACAAGGAAGGCCATCTGGCGATCCTGAAGGGCAATCTCGCGGAAGACGGCGCGGTCGCGAAGATCACCGGCCTGAAGAACCCGGTGATCACGGGCCCGGCGCGCGTGTTCGACGACGAGCAGAGCGCGATGGACGCGATCCTCGGCGACCGGATCCGCGCGGGCGACATCCTCGTGCTGCGCTACCTCGGCCCGCAAGGCGGCCCGGGCATGCCGGAAATGCTCGCGCCGACCTCCGCGATCATCGGCAAGGGGCTCGGCGAATCGGTCGGCTTCATCACGGACGGCCGCTTCTCGGGCGGCACCTGGGGCATGGTGGTCGGCCACGTCGCGCCGGAGGCATTCGTCGGCGGCACGATCGCACTGGTGCAGGAAGGCGATTCGATCACGATCGACGCGCACCGGCTGCTGCTGCAACTGAACGTCGACGATGCGGAACTCGCGCGCCGTCGCGCCGCATGGCAACAGCCGGCGCCGCGCTATACGCGCGGGGTGCTCGCGAAATTCGCGGCGCTCGCCCGGCCGGCGAACCAGGGCGCGGTCACAGGCTGATACGGGGCGCGCATCGCATACGACCCCGATAAACGGGGCGGCCGGGGAACGCGCAAAACGTGCTTCCCCTTTGCTTCTATAATGCGCGGACCATGAAGCCGGCCGTCCCCGCCGGCGGAGAACCGCATGAAACAGACGATATTGCGCGTGCTGCTCGCCACGCTGCTGACCGGCAGCGCGGCGGCGGCCCGTGCCGACCAGGCCGGCGGGCTCGCGCTGGCGCAACGCAAGAACTGCATGGCCTGCCATGCCGTCGGCAAGCCGCTGATGGGGCCGTCGTTCCACGACATCGCCGGCAAGTACGCGGCGCGCGGCGACGCCGTCGATTATCTGGCGCAATCGATCGTGAAAGGCAGCGTCGGTGTATGGGGCAGCGTGCCGATGCCCGCCAATACGCAACTGACGAGCGCCGAAGCGCACACGCTTGCCCAGTGGGTGCTGTCGGTACGCTGACGCGGATACCCGCGCGGCGTGCCCATGCCGTGCAGGGCGTCGCAGGCGGGCCGCCCTGACCGGCGGACCGGCGCCTCACCGCCGGCTTCGCAGGCCCTTACCCAGCCGCTCCCTCTTTTTCACCGTCGCGAACGATGGCCGTTCAGCCGGCATGCCCGGCGCGACGGCGGGCGATTTCTTCGTCGACCGCATCGCGCACCCAGTCCATCACCTCGGTTTCCAGTGCAAGTGCGACTTCGCGCGTGACCTGGCCGACCAGCCAGGCCGAATGTTCATGCAGCGCATCGCGACAACGCGCTTCGATGGCGTCGCGCCCCGCCCCGGTCAGATAGTTCGTCAGGCGATGGCGCAGCCGTTCGGCGATGTGCTGCGCATCCTCGGGCGTGAGCGCGGCCGCGGCGGCTGCGTCCGGCAGCGGTGCGGTGCCCGACGGGCCCGCGTGCGGCACTGCCGTCTCGGGCGCGTGCACGGCCGCCTCGCGCGCAATCGCGGCGAACGTGGGCTGCGGCAACCCCTCATCGACCAGCGACGAGCGCAGCGGCGCCGTCATCGCCGCCGCCTCTTCGGCAACCACGTGCCCGGCGGCGCCCGGTTCGGCCGGCGCATCGGTCTCGCCCGCATCCGCAGGCGTCACCACGTCTCCCCGCAACTCGACAGCCGGGACGTGCGGCGTCGGCACGGGTTCGACGAGGACGGATTCGGGGTCGGCTTCGGTTTTCGGGGGAGCTGGCGCGGCGCCTGCGCCGGGGACGATCACGTCGGTGAGCACCGGAATCGCCGCGCTGTCGTGCGGCAGGGGTGCGGCCGACGCGGACACGGCGGCCGATGCGGACGAGTGAGCCGGCGCCGGCTTGCCCGGCACCAGCACGTCGGTCAGCGTCGGGATCGAGGATGAATCGGCTTCTGTCACGGGAACACTCCGTCGACGGTTGCGGCTAGCCGCCCTGCTTGTAATTGTTCAGCGCGTAGCCGCGGTCGCGGTAGAACCGGTAGCGGTCGCGGCCCGCGGCCAGCTCGTCCGGCGCGTTGCCGACCACTTCGAGCAGGCGCTCGAAGCGGGCGAACTGCGCGGGCACGGTCGCGCCGAGGTTCAGCAGCACGTGGTGATGCGGCGCGCGATCGAGATCGGCGGCCAGCACGATCGGCGTGCCGGCTGCGTGCTCGCTGTCGACGCCGCAATGCGGGATGAAATCGAGCGGCGAGAACGTCCAGAGCCGCTCGTCGAGCGCGCGCAGGCGCGCGGGCTCGGCGAGCACGACGACCGGCTGCCCGGCCTGATAGGCCTTGCGCAGCAGCCGGCACGCATACGCGAGCGAATCGCCGACGTTCGAGTGGAAATCGATCCGCGTCATTGCCCGCTCACCCGCTGCGTCGTCGGTACCGCCATCACTGGCCGGCGCGATCGATCAGGAACTGCGCGAGCAGCGGCACCGGACGGCCCGTCGCGCCCTTCGCGGCACCGCCCTTCCATGCGGTGCCCGCGATGTCGAGGTGGGCCCACGGATAGCTCTCCGTGAAGCGCGACAGGAAGCACGCCGCGGTCACCGCGCCGGCCGGACGCCCGCCGATGTTCGCGAGATCCGCGAAATTCGACTTCAGCTGCTCCTGGTACTCGTCGTCGAGCGGCATGCGCCATGCCGGGTCGTTCGCCTCGCGCGACGCGTCGAGCAGTTCGCCCGCGAGCGCGTCGTTCGTCGAGAACAGCCCGCTGTTGTGGGCGCCGAGCGCGATCACGCACGCGCCCGTCAGCGTCGCGACGTCGATCACGGCGGCCGGCTTGAAGCGCTCGGCATACGTGAGCGCGTCGCACAGGATCAGGCGGCCTTCGGCGTCGGTGTTCAGCACCTCGATCGTCAGCCCCTTCATGCTGGTGACGATGTCGCCCGGCTTCGTCGCGTTGCCGCCCGGCATGTTCTCGCAGGTCGGCACGATCGCGACGACGTTGATCTTCAGGCCCATCTCGGCGACCGCGCGGATCGTGCCGAGCACCGAGCCCGCGCCGCACATGTCGTACTTCATCTCGTCCATGCCCTCGCCCGGCTTCAGCGAGATGCCGCCCGTGTCGAACGTGATGCCCTTGCCGACCAGCACGACCGGCGCGGCCTTCGCGGCGGCGCCCTGATAGTGCAGCACGATGAATTGCGGCGGCTCGACCGACGCGCGCGCGACCGACAGGAACGACCCCATCTTCAGCGCCTGGATCTGCTTGAGCCCGAGGACTTCGGCCTTCAGGCCCCAATCCTTCGCGATCTTCTTCGCGGTGTTGCCGAGATAGGTCGGCGTGCAGACGTTGCCCGGCAGGTTGCCGAGATCGCGGGTGAGATCCATCCCGTTCGCGAGCGCGACGGCCTGCTTGATCGCGACCTTCGCGGCCTTCTCGTCCGCCGGGTCGACGCTGAACACGACGCGCTTGAGCGTGTGCGACGCCGGTTCCGGCTTGCTCTTCATCTGCGTGAAGCGGTAGGTCTCGTTGCGCAGCGCGAGGATCGCGGCGCGCACGCCCCAGTCGGAGCTGCGCTCGTCGACCGGTAGTTGCGCGAGCGAGAACGTGACCTGGACGACCTTGGTCGCCAGCAGCGCGCGCCACGCGGCGGTGACCGCGTCGTTGTAGGCTTTCTGATTGAAAGCATCCTGCTTGCCGAGCCCGACGAGCAGCACGCGCGACGCGCCGATGCCCGATACTTCGTGCAGGAACAGCGTCTTGCCGCGCTTGCCGTCCATGTCGCCGGCCTTCACCACGCGCGAGATCAGCCCCTTGGTGGCCGTGTCGATGTCGAGCGCCGCGCCCGACAGGGTCTGCGCCTCGAAGATGCCGAGCACGATGCAGTCGGACTTCCCGGTCAGGAACCCCTTGGCCTCGCCTTTGCTCCAATCACAGCCTTTTATGCTAAAGTCCATCGCGCTTGTCCTCGGATAAAATCTGGGCTAAGGATGAAAGCCGCAATTATCCGCTATTTTTCCCGTGGCGGCGCGAGCGCTCCACCACGCGTGCGCAGCCTCCCGCCCTCTTCTCATCAAGAATGATCTTCGAACGCTCCCTCCAGCGCGAGCTTGCGTATACGGCTGGCGCCGTGTTCATGGTGCTGCTCACGATCATGCTCACGACGATGATGATTCGCATCGTCGGCTACGCCGCGTCCGGCGAAATCGATCCGCGCGACGTGCTCGTGCTGATCGGCCTGACCGTGATCGGCTACCTCGCCGTGATGCTCGTCGTCACGCTGTTCGTGTCCATCCTGTTCGTGCTGACCCGGTGGTACCGGGACTCCGAAATGGTGGTGTGGCTCGCGTCGGGCGTGAGCCTTACGCGCCTCATCAAGCCGATCGGCGTGTTCGCCACGCCGATCATCCTGCTGATCACCTTCTTCGCGTTCGTCGGCTGGCCGTGGTCGAACCAGCAGAGCAAGATGATCAAGGCGCGCTTCCAGCAGCGCGACGAGATCTCGCTGCTCGCGCCCGGCCAGTTCCGCGAATCGGCCGCGAATCATCGCGTGTTCTTCATCGAGAAGATGTCGCCCGACCAGAGCAAGGTGCAGAACGTATTCGTCACGTCGACGGAAAACGGCAAGCTCAACGTGGTCGTGTCGCAGACGGGCCACACGGAAACCTCGAAGGACGGCGATCGTTTCGTCGTCCTCGAGGACGGCCGCCGCTACGACGGCACGCCCGGTCAGCCGAACTTCAAGATCATGGAGTTCGAACGCTACGGCGTGAAGATCACGAGCAAGCCGGTCGTCAACGTGCAGACCACCAACAGCACGCCCACCCCCGACCTGCTGCGCAACCCGACGCGCGACAACCTCGCGGAATTCGCGTGGCGCGCGGGGCTGCCGCTGATCGCGATCAACCTGATGGTGCTCGGCATCCCGCTCTCGTACCAGAACCCGCGTCGCAGCCGCACGATCAATCTCGTGATGGCCGTGCTGATCTACCTCACGTACTCGAACCTGCTGAACGTCGTGCAGGCGCAGATCGAGCAGGGCAAGATGTCGTTCGGCGTCGGCCTCGTCGGGCTGCACGTGCTCGTCGCGGCGATCGTCGCGTTCATTTTCTGGTTGCGCGTGCGCAATCGCCCGCTGTTGACACGCGCGCTGTTCGGCCGCTCGGGAGCATGATCGATGCGGCTCTATGAAAAGTACTTCGCGCGGCAGATCTACGTCACGTTCATCTTCATCCTGTTCGCGTTCTCCGGCCTGTTCTTCTTCTTCGACCTGATCAGCGAACTGAACTCGGTCGGGCACGGCAACTACAAGTTCGGCTACGCGGTGCTGCGCGTCGCGCTGCAGACGCCGTCGCGCTTCTACGAGATCATCCCGGTCGCCGCGCTGATCAGCGCGATCTACGTGTTCGCGCAGATGGCCGCGAACTCGGAATTCACGATCTTCCGCGTGTCGGGCCTCGCGACCAACCAGGCGCTGCGCTCGCTGCTGAAGATCGGCGTGCCGCTCGTGATCGTCACCTACCTGATCGGCGAATTCGTGGGGCCGTACGCGGATCAATTGTCCGAGCGCGTGCGGCTGCAGGCGCTCGGCGCGTCGGTGTCGTCGAACTTCCAGTCGGGCGTGTGGGTAAAGGACACGCTCGCGGCCCGCGAGAACGGCGAGCAGGTCACGCGCTTCGTCAACGTCGGCAGCCTGTCGCCCGACTCGACGATCAGCAACGTGCGCATCTACGAATTCGATTCGAAATTCCAGCTGCAGAACGTGCGGATCGCGCAGACCGGCCGCTACGAGCCGCCTGGCCACTGGCTGCTGACGGGCGTGACCGAAACCGAGCTGACGCCGATCAAGCCGGTCAGCGGCCAGCCGGCCGATGCGCTGAACCCCGTGTACCGGTCGCAGCAGGTGTCGCTGCCCGAATACCGGCTGCGGTCCGACCTGACGCCGCAGATCCTGTCGGTGCTGCTCGTGTCGCCGGAGCGCATGTCGATCATCAACCTGTTCCGCTACATCCAGCACTTGCGCGAGAACCAGCAGGACACGCAGCGCTACGACATCGCGCTGTGGCGCAAGCTGCTGTATCCGTTCGCGGTGTTCGTGATGCTCGTGCTGTCGCTGCCGTTCGCGTACCTGCACACGCGGGCCGGCGTGGTCGGCGTGAAGGTGTTCGGCGGCATCATGCTCGGCATGAGCTTCCAGCTGCTCAACACGCTGTTCTCGCACATCGGCACGCTGAACACGTGGCCCGCGCCGCTCACTGCCGCGACGCCGGGCCTCATCTATCTCGCGCTCGGCCTGTTCGCGCTCAAGTGGGTCGACCGGCACTGAGCGCCGCGTCGCGACGGAGGCTTCGACATGCATTCGCACGGTATCGTCCTGTTCGGCCACGGCGCCCGCGATCCGCGCTGGGCCGAGCCGTTCGAGCGGCTCGCCGCGCGGCTGCGCGGCGCTGGCTCCCCCGCCACGCAGGTGTCGCTCGCGTTCCTCGAACTGATGACGCCGTCGCTCGGTGAGGCCGTGGCCGCGCAAACCGCGGCCGGCTGCACGCGCATCACCGTGGTGCCGGTCTTTTTCGGCCAGGGCGGCCATGTGCGCCGCGATCTGCCGCAACTCGTCGACGCATGCCGCGCCGCGCATCCGGGCGTCGACATCCGCTGCGCGACAGCCGTCGGCGAAGACGACGGCGTGCTCGACGCGGTCGCGCGCTACTGCATCGAGCAGATCGATCGCGACGCGTGAGCGAAGCGGCGAGCCGTAGCGGCGAGCCGTAGCGGCGAGCCCAAACAAAAAAGCGCTGGCTTCGGTAGCCAGCGCTTTTTTTTCACCTATCGGACCCATCGCCGCATCGCCTGTCACGCGGACCGCTCCGCCGACTCAAGCGGCATTGCGCAACGCGTCGCCCTCTTTCGCGATCCGTACGCGTTCGGCGAACGCATCGCCGATCATCAGCAGGCTCGGTTCGGCCGGGTCGAGCCACGCCTGCGCGTCGCCCGCGGCCATCTGCGCGAGCGTCAGCGTCAGCGTGCGCTCGCGCGCGGTGCTGCACGCCTCGACGATCGCGACCGGCGTCGCGGGTGCACGGCCCGCGTCGATCAGCTGCTGTGCGATGCCGGGCGCGCTGTCGCGGCCCATGTAGTAGACGATCGAATCGGCGCGCGCGGCCTCGCGGATCTCGTCGCTGCCCGGTGCGCGGCTGTGCGTCGCGAACGCGACGCTGCGCGACACGCCGCGCAGCGTCAGAGACCGCTTCAGCGTCGCCGCGCCGGCCAGCGCCGCGGTGATGCCCGGCACGACCTCGTAGTCGATGCCTGCCGCCTCGAGCGCGCGCATTTCCTCTTCCGCGCGGCCGAACAGCATCGGGTCGCCGCCCTTCAGCCGCACGACACATGCGTGCTCGCGCGCCGCATCGACGATCTGCTTGTTGATGAAATGCTGCGCGGTCGAGCGCTGCCCGCAACGCTTGCCGACGGCGATCTTGCGCGCGTTCGGCGCGTAGTCGAGCATCGCCGGCTCGACGAGCGCGTCGTGCAGCACCACGTCGGCCTGCTCGAGCAGCCGCATGCCGCGCACCGTGATGAGGTCCGCGGCGCCCGGCCCTGCTCCGATCAGATACACCTTGCCCATGTTTGTCGCTTCGCTAGTCGTGCTCATGCTCATGCGGATGCCGGCCGGCGCGCGCCGCCGCGTGGGCGGCGCTGAACGCCGGTCATGCCGCTCATGCGCGTTATGCCGAGAACGCCCGGATCATGCCCGCGGCGACCGTGTGATGCGTCGCCTCGTCGATCAGCACGAACGCGCCCGTACCGGGATGCGCATCGTACGTGTCGCAAACGATCGGCTTCTGCAGCGTCAGCGCCACGCGGCCGATGTCGTTCATCTTCAGTTCCTGACGGTCGGTCGCGTGCGACAGCGTATGCACGTCGAGCACCTGCTTGACCGCGCCGATCTTCGCGAACACCGTGCTGGTGGTCTGCTTCAGCAGGTACTTGCGCTGCGGCGACAGCGGCGCCTCGTCGAACCAGCACAGGTCGGCCTCGAGCTTCTTCGCCGGCTCGACCGGCTCGGCGGTCGTGACGAACATGTCGCCGCGCGACACGTCGACGTCTTCCTCGACGCGAATCGTCACCGTCTGCCCCGCGAATGCATGCGGCACGGCCGCGGTGCCGCCCGGCACCGGTGCGATGATCTCGGCGACCGTCGCGGTGCGGTTCGACGGCAGCACGACGATCGTATCGCCGACCTTCACTTCGCCCGACTCGATCCGGCCCATGTAGCCGCGGAAATCGTCGGCCGAGCTGCCGTCCTGGCGCGCGACCCACTGCACCGGGAAGCGCAGCGCGTCATGCGCCTGCGTCTCGACCGGCAGAGACTCGAGCACGTCGAGGAGCGGCTCGCCCGCGTACCACGGCATGCGCTCGCTCGCGCCGACGATGTTGTCGCCCTTGAGCGCCGACACCGGCACGAAGCGCACGTCGGTCAGGCCGAGCTGCTTCGCGAGCGCGACGTACGCATCGCGGATCTCGTTGAAGCGCGCCTCGCTGTAGTCGACGAGGTCCATCTTGTTGATCGCGACGATCACGTGCTGCAGCCCGAGCAGCTTGACGATCGCGCTGTGGCGCTTGGTCTGCGGCAGCAGATCGGCGACGCCGTTCTCGATCGTCACGCGCGTCGCGTCGATCAGGATGATCGCCGCGTGCGCGGTCGACGCGCCCGTGACCATGTTGCGTGTGTACTGCTCGTGCCCCGGCGTGTCGGCGATGATGAACTTGCGCTTCGCGGTCGCGAAGTAGCGGTACGCGACGTCGATCGTGATGCCCTGCTCGCGCTCGGCTTCGAGTCCGTCGGTCAGCAGCGCGAGGTCGAGTTCGTCGCCGACCGTGCGCTTGTTCTTCGCGCGCGACAGCGCGGACAGCTGGTCGGACAGCACGGCCTTGCTGTCGTACAGCAGGCGGCCGATCAGCGTGCTCTTGCCGTCGTCGACGCTGCCCGCGGTGATGAAACGCAGCACGCCGAGGTCTTCGGTGTTCTCGATGATGCTCATGATGTGAATGTCCTCGTGTGCTTCAGAAATAACCTTGCTTCTTGCGCTGTTCCATCGCGGCTTCGGACGCCTGGTCGTCCATCCGGGTCGCGCCGCGCTCGGTGATCTCGGTCACCGCCGTCTCGGCGATGATCTTCTCGACGTCGTCCGCGTCGCTCTCGACCGGGCACGTGCAGCTGATGTCGCCGACCGTGCGGAAGCGCACCTGCGCGAGCTCGCTCGTCTCGCCGTCACGCATCGGCGTGAGCGGCGTGACCGGCACGAGCAGCCCGTTGCGGCGCACGATCTCGCGCTGGTGCGCGTAGTAGATCGACGGCAGTTCGAGGTTCTCGCGCGCGATGTACTGCCACACGTCGAGCTCGGTCCAGTTCGAGATCGGGAACACGCGCAGGTGCTCGCCCTTGTGCAGGCGCGCGTTGTACAGGCTCCACAGTTCCGGGCGCTGGGCTTTCGGATCCCACTGGCCGAATTCGTCGCGGAACGAGAAGATGCGCTCCTTCGCACGCGCCTTCTCTTCGTCGCGGCGCGCGCCGCCGATCAGCGCCGTGTAACCGTGCTGCTCGATCGTCTCGAGCAGCGTGACGGCCTGCGCGGCATTGCGCGAATCGGTCTCGCGGCGCAGCACGACCGTGCCGCGCTTGATCGAATCCTCGACGTGGCCGACCACGAGCTCGGCGCCGAGCTCCTGCGCACGGCGGTCGCGGAAGTCGATCACTTCCTCGTAGTTGTGGCCCGTGTCGATATGCACGAGCGGGAACGGCAGCGTCGTCTTGCGGTTCGCGCCGAGGCCGAACGCCTTCAGCGCCAGATGCAGCACGACGACCGAATCCTTGCCGCCCGAGAACAACAGCGCCGGCTTGCTGCATTCGGCCACGAGTTCGCGCAGGATGTGGATCGACTCGACTTCGAGCCAGTCGAGGTGGCCCATGCGGCTGTCGGCGCCGGCGGGCGGGGCAAAGGCGGATTGCTCGAGCGTCGTGCTCATGATTTCAGTCCTTCTCTTCTGGGTTCGTGCCGCCCGCTGTCGCGGGCGGCGCAATATTCGGTTTCTTGTCGGCTTTCAGTGCGCGGCGCCGGCGTCGGCATTCGCGGGAATCGGCGTGATCGTCGTGACGTGCAGCCCGCATTCCTTCGTGTCGCGCGACTCCCACCACCAGCGGCCCGCGCGGCTGTCCTCGCCGGGGCGGATCGCGCGCGTGCACGGCTCGCACCCGATGCTCGGATAGCCGCGCGCATGCAGCGGGTTGACCGGCACGTCGAACGCGTCAAGGTACGCCCACACGTCGGCTTCCGTCCAGTCGGCGAGCGGGTTGTACTTCGCGATCCCGCGCGCTTCGTCCTGTTCTTCCTCGTGCAGCTCCGCGCGCGTGACCGACTGCTCGCGACGCTGGCCCGTCACCCACGCGCCGACGTCGGCCAGCGCGCGGTTCAGCGGCTCGACCTTGCGGATATGGCAGCACGACTTGCGCAGCTCGACGCTCTCGTAGAACGCGTTCAGGCCGTGCTCGGCCACATACTGGTCGACCGCGTCCTGCCGCGGGTGGAACTGCTCGATCTCGTAGCCGTAGCGCTCGCGCACGCGGTCGATCATGCCGAGCGTTTCCGCGTGCAGGCGGCCCGTGTTCAGCGAGAAGATGCCGATCGGCACGCCCTTCGACAGGATCGCGTGCGTGAGCAGCATGTCTTCCGCGGCGAGGCTGCTCGCGAACTTCACCTTGTCGTGACGCTCGCCGATGCGCGCGAGCAGCGCGTCGAGGCGCTCGACCTTCGCGGCGAGTTCCGGCGTCAGCGCGGTGGCGGTCGCGGTGCTCATGCGCTCACCTTGGTGTCGGCCGCAGCCGCGCGGCGGCGGAACAGCGGCGCCGGCTCGTCGAACGCGCCCTGGTAACGCTGCGTGAATTCCGTGAATGCGTTCAGCGCGTCGTGGATGTCCTTGTCGGCCCGCACCGCGAATGCGTCGAAGCCGCAACGCGACATGTACAGCAACTGGTCGCGCAGCACGTCGCCGATCGCGCGCAGCTCGCCGGTCCAGCCATGCCGCTCGCGCAGCAGGCGCGCGATGCTGTAGCCGCGGCCGTCCGCGAAGCGCGGGAAGTCGACGGCGATCAGCGAGATCGCGCCGAAGTCGGCCACGAGATCGGCCGGTTCGCTATCCGGCGCGAGCCACACGCCGAGTTCGTCCTTCGTCCTCGCGGCGACGAGCGCCGCGCGCTCGGCCTGCCACAACGCGAACGGCACCAGCACCTTGCCGGCCGGCAATGCGTCGACCGCGGGCAGCGTACCGTCTTCCGCCGCGCGCACGACCTGCCATGCGTCGTCGATCACTGCGCGGTTCTTGATAATCGAAGCCATCTGCAAATTCCTTCTACCCGGTTGGTTACGCGTTCACTGCCTGGCGCGCCGCATACACGCGCTCCTTGAACGGCGCGATGCCGATGCGATCGTACGTATCGACGAAGCGCTCGCCGTCGATGCGTGCCTCGACGAACGTATCGATCAGCTTCGCGATCACGTCGGGCACTTCTTCCGCCGAGAACGACGGCCCGATCACGCGGCCGAGGCGCGCGCCGTTGCGGCCCGTGCCCTGCTCGCCGCCGAGCGACACCTGGTACCACTCGGCGCCGTCCTTGTCGACGCCGAGAATACCGATGTTGCCGACGTGGTGGTGACCGCACGAGTTCATGCAACCGGAAATGTTCAGCGACAGGTCGCCGAGGTCGTACACGTAGTCGAGATCGTCGAAACGCTGCTGGATCGCCAGCGCGATCGGGATCGACTTCGCGTTCGCGAGCGAGCAGAAGTCGCCGCCCGGGCACGCGATGATGTCGGTCAGCAGGCCGATGTTCGGCGTCGCGAAACCGGCCGCCTTCGCCTTTTCCCACAGCGCGAACAGGTCGCGCTTCTTCACGTTCGCGAGAATCAGGTTCTGCTCGTGCGACACGCGCAGCTCGCCGAACGAGTACGCGTCGGCCCAGTCGGCGACCAGATCCATCTGCGCGTCGGTCGCGTCGCCCGGTGCCACGCGGTGATCCTTCAGCGACAGCGTGACGGCCGCATAGCCCGGCACCTTGTGCGGCGCGACGTTACGCTCGACCCAGCGCGCGAACGCCTTGTTCTCGAGCAGGTGCTGTTCGAACGACGCGTCGGTGTCGGCCAGCTTCTCGTAGACGGGCGGCTGGAAGTACCGCGACACGCGGTCGAGTTCGGCCTGCGTGAGCGTCGACGGGCCGTCCTTCAGGTGCTGCCACTCTTCCTCGACCTGCTGCGCGAACTTCGCCGGCGACAGCGCCTTCACGAGGATCTTGATCCGCGCCTTGTACAGGTTGTCGCGGCGGCCATAGCGGTTGTACACGCGCAGCACGGCTTCGCAGTAGGTGAGCAGGTGCTGCCACGGCAGGTCTTCCTTGATCACCGCGCCGACGATCGGCGTACGACCGAGGCCGCCGCCCGCGAGAATGCTCGCGACCACCTCGCCCTGCGCGTTCTTCTTCAGGTACACGCCGAGGTCGTGGATCTGCACGGCCGCGCGGTCATGCTTCGAACCCGACACCGCGATCTTGAACTTGCGCGGCAGCCACGCGAATTCGGGATGGAACGTCGACCACTGGCGCAGGATCTCGGCCCACGGGCGCGGATCGATCTCTTCGTCCTGCGCGACGCCGGCGAACTGGTCGGCCGTGATGTTGCGGATGCAGTTGCCCGACGTCTGGATGCCATGCATCTGCACCGACGCGAGCTTCGCGAGGATCTCGGGCGTGTCCTCGAGCTGGATCCAGTTGAACTGGATGTTCGAGCGCGTCGAGAAGTGGCCGTAGCCGCGGTCGTGCTCGCGGGCGATGCGCGCGAGCATCCGCAGCTGGTCGCTGCGCAGGTTGCCGTACGGAATCGCGATGCGGTGCATGTACGCGTGGCGCTGCATGTACAGGCCGTTCTGCAGACGCAGCGGACGGAACTCGTCTTCGCTCAACTCGCCCGACAGCCGGCGGCGCACCTGATCGCGGTACTGCGCGACGCGTTCGTCGACGATCGTCTGGTCGTATTGGTCGTACTGATACATTCGGGGACCCCAGGGTTTTCGTGGTGACCGCGCGACGTCCTAGCCACGTCGCGCCCGAATCTCCGTTCCGTCGTCACCGCCGCCAACCGCTGCCGGCTGGATTGCTAATGACGAAAACAGATATCCATATTTGAAAAACTCCGGTGAATCGTAATAAACTCGCCTTATATTTCAAACGACTAAAAAATTCTGTTGATATGCGGAAGGGTTATAAATGAACCTGCACCAATTTCGCTTCGTGCGCGAGGCCGTCCGGCAGAATTTCAACCTCACCGAGGCCGCCAAGGCGCTCTACACGTCGCAGCCGGGGGTATCGAAGGCGATCATCGAGCTCGAGGACGAGCTGGGCGTCGAGATCTTCACGCGGCACGGCAAGCGCGTGCGCTCGCTCACCGAGCCGGGGCGGATCATCCTTGCATCGGTCGAGCGGATCCTGCAGGAAGTGGAAAGCCTGAAAAGGGTCGGGAAGGATTATGCGGCGCAGGATCAGGGCAATCTGACCATCGCGGCGACCCACACGCAGGCCCGCTACTCGCTGCCGGCCGCGATCGCCGAATTCAAGAAGCGGTTCCCGAAGGTCCACCTGTCGATCCTGCAGGGCAGCCCGACGCAGGTGGCCGAGATGGTGATTCACGACCAGGCCGATCTCGCGATCGCGACCGAGGCGATCTCCGACTACAAGGAGCTCGTGTCGCTACCCTGCTTCCAGTGGCATCACGCGGCCGTCGTGCCGGCCGACCACCCGCTGCTCGAACGCAAGCCGGTCACGCTGGACGATCTCGCGCAATACCCGCTGATCACGTACGACGACGCATTCGCCGGGCGCAAGAAGATCAATCATGCGTTCGCGCTGCGCGGGCTGTCGCCGGACATCGTGCTCGAGGCGATCGACGCCGACGTGATCAAGACCTATGTCGAGCTCGGACTCGGCGTCGGCATCATGGCCGACATCGCGTTCAATCCCGAGCGCGACCGCGGCCTGCGGCTGATTCCGGTCGGCCACCTGTTCGGCAGCAACGTGACGCGCGTCGCGCTCAAGCAGGGCGCCTACCTGCGCAGCTATGTGTATACGCTGGTCGAGCTGCTGTCGCCGACGCTGAACCGCAAGCTGATCGAACAGGCGCTCAAGGGCGAATCCGAATCGTACGAGCTGTAAGCGCGCCCAGGCCCCGAGGGGCTCGGCAGAACCCGGGGCGGCCCGGCGTTTTCTCGAGCCCGCGTGTATAAACACAGGGGGCGCATATCGCGCCCCTTTTTGCTGCCCGACGGAGATTCCCGCATGACGCTTCCCGCCCTGCCACGGCTTCCCGCTTCGTTGCGCCGCGCCGCCGGCGCCGCCCTCGTGCTGGCCTGCGCGGCCGCGCATGCCGACCTGAAGGTCGGCGTCGACCTGTCGTCCACCGGCCCGGCCGCCGCGATCGGCATCACGAGCAAGAACGCGATCCTGATGTGGCCGAAGACGATCGCCGGGCAGCCCGTGCAGGTCACGGTGCTCGACGACGCGTCCGACCCGGGCAACGCGGTACGCAACATCCGCAAGCTGGTCGACGAGGATCACGTCGACGTCGTGGTCGGGCCGAACATCACGCCGGCCGCGCTCGCGGCGCTCGACGCGGTGGCCGCCGCGCAGACGCCGATGATCACGCTGGTCGGCTCCGGCGCGATCGTCGAGCCGCAGGAAGGCGCGCGGACCTGGGCGTTCAAGATGGCGCAGGGCGACCGTGCGATGGCCGACGTGATGACGCGCTACATGGCCAACCACGGCGTGAAGACGGTCGGCTTCATCGGCTTCGCGGACAGCTACGGCGACAGCTGGCTCAACGAATTCACGCGCTTCGCGGAGCTGCGCAAGATTCGCGTGGTCGCGACCGAGCGCTTCAACCGCACCGACGCGAGCGTCACGGGCCAGGCGCTGAAGCTCATCGCGGCGAAGCCCGATGCGATCCTGATCGCGGGCTCGGGCACGCCGGCCGTGCTGCCGCAGCGCACGCTGATCGAGCGCGGCTACAAGGGCCCCGTCTACCAGACCCACGGGATCGCGACGCCGGAATTCATCAAGCTGGGCGGCAAGGACGTCGACGGGACGCTGTTCCCGACCCAGCCGGTCGTCGTCGCGCGCACGCTGCCGGCCGACCATCCGGCCCGCCAGGCCGCACTCGCGTTCGTCGACGCGTACGAGGCGAAGTACGGCGCCGGCACGGTCACGCAGTTCGCGGGCGACGCGGCGGGCGTGTACCCGCGTCTGGCCGATGCGGTCGGCCGTGCGTTGAAAGCCGCGCAGCCCGGCACGCCCGCGTTCCGCACGGCGCTGCGCCGCGAGCTCGAACGCGCGCACGAACTGGTCGTGCCGAACGGCGTCGTCAATACGAGCGACAAGGATCACGTCGGGCTCGATCAGCGCGCGAGCGTGATGGGCGTCGTGAAGCAGGGTCGCTTCGTCTACCTGAGCCAGTGACTTGCGTGCGGATGCCGGGCAGCTTGCCCGGCATCCGGTTTTCCGCCATAATTCGCGTTTCGCCGCGTACGACCATGCGCGGCCAGGATCAAGCCCAGGTGGTGAAATTGGTAGACGCAGGGGACTCAAAATCCCCCGCCGCAAGGCGTGCCGGTTCGATTCCGGCCCTGGGCACCATGACATAGTTCCGAGAAATTCCCGGAAGTCCCAAAACCCGCGACAGCACAAGGCTTCGCGGGTTTTTTCATTCCGGCAAAGTGCCGTGTGGTGCGTAGACAGCCGGGGGCAAGCGGGGGCAACATTGGGGGCAACCCATCCGAAATTGCCTCACCTGTAAGGAGTTGCCCCCGTGCCATTAACCGATACAGCCATCCGGAACGCCAAGCCTGCCGACAAGCCCGTGCGCCTGTTCGACGGAGGCGGCCTCTATCTGGAAGTCGCCCCGAGCGGGGGCAAGTGGTGGCGCCTCAAATACCGATTTGGGGGCAAGGAAAAGCGCTACTCGCTCGGCGTCTACCCGGAAGTTACATTGGCGACCGCACGGAAGAAGCGCGACGAAGCCCGTGAAAAGCTCGCTGCCGGCATCGATCCGGGTGAAGCGAAGAAGGCGGAAAAAAGGGCCAGCCTGCTCGCGGCGGCCCATTCGTTTGAGGTTGTCGCCCGTGGCTGGATGGCCGAGCGCAAGACGACCGTGGAGCCAGCGCAGCATGCCAAGACGCTCGCCCGCATGGAGAACGATGTATTCCCATGGCTCGGCAAGCGCCCTATCGCTGAAATCGACGCCCCGGAGATACTGGCCGTGCTGAAGCGCGTAGACGGGCGTGGAGCCAGATTTACCGCCCATCGCATCCGCAGCGAGATTAGCCGGGTATTCCGCTACGGCATCAAAGAGGGGCACTGCAAGGCCGATCCGGCCCGCGATCTGGTAGATGCAATCCCGCCCGCGCAGACAACACACTTTGCCTCAATCACTGAGCCGGAGAAAGTGGGCGAGATGCTTCGCGCGTTCGACGGCTTCACAGGCACGTTCCCGGTTCTCTGCGCGCTCAAGCTAGCCCCCATGCTGTTCGTTAGGCCGGGTGAGTTGCGAAAGGCAGAATGGGCGCAATTCGACCTCGACAAAGGCGAATGGCGCTATTTCGTCAACAAAACGAAAACGGATCACCTTGTTCCCCTGGCCGCGCAGGCTGTCACGATTTTGCGCGAGCTTCACGCCCTGACCGGCGAAGGCGTCTACGTATTCCCCGGTGCTCGCGACCGAAATCGGCCGATGAGCGAGGCCGCTATCAATGCAGCCCTTCGTCGGCTCGGCTACGACACTCGCACCGAGATTACCGGTCACGGCTTCCGGGCAATGGCACGGACGATCCTGCATGAAGAGTTGGAGGAAAAGCCGGAAGTGATCGAGCACCAACTAGCGCATACGGTCCCTGACAGCCTTGGGCGGGCGTACAACCGAACAAAGTTCATCAAGGCACGACGCTCGATGATGCAACAGTGGGCGGACTACCTCGACAAGCTCAAAGCCGGGGCGGAAATCATTCCGATCGCGGCGGCAAGATAGACCCGTGCCGCCACGCGTATGACCCCCTTGCTGCGCACCTCCCACCGATTTCTCAGAGTTGGCATCGCACTGCCGGCTCCCTGCATGTCGGTATGAATATGACCCCCCTTAGGCGCGCCGGGAGTAGGAAAAACACGCGGGTGTGAGCCCCCGCGTCTTTGCCCTAGACGCAGGGTCCCCCGCTTTCCGCCCGCCCCGACACTTGCGGCAGGCGCAACAATGCCCGATCGGGGCGCATCGCGGACACCTCCCTCGAAAACACGTCGTCAATGCCCTTGGAATCCCGGAGAGCCGCGCCCGGCTTGGCTTCAAGGTTGATGCAGTCGGTCAATGCCCGTCCGCTCAGTGCAAAACGAGTTGGAGATTTGGAGATAAACGCCTGAATCGGCCGCAAAGCCTTGTGGGGTAAGGCTTCGTGTGTCTCCAAACGATTTGGAGAACGCTGGAGATACTGGAGATAAACCGGGCTGGATTGTTACGGCTGCGGCAAGATTCGCGGCAGCCGCCCGCCCAGTTCCATCTGGTGCGTATCGCTCAAAGTAACTTTGACGCACGGGCGAAAAATGCCGCGCAAAGGAATGACCGCCACCGCCCTCCCGGACGGCGGCGGCGTCTTTCACAGTTCGAGCGTGAAGATCGACGGCAGCACACGGTAGACCATGGCCGGGCCATGTCCCGGAATGTGCTCACGTCGGTACGGATAGCCGTCGGTGCGGGGCCTCAGCACACCACGCTTTATCAGCGCGTTCGCGACCATCTTGTGATCGAAGCCGGCGCACACATCCTTACGGAACACGGTCGACTCGATCAGGTATTCCGTCTCGACGCACTCCGCATCTTCGGCGCTCATCTTGTCGCCGAACTCCGCGTAATAGGCTTGATTCGACTCAATCGCGATGCTGCTCCTGTCGTGTTTCACAAGTCGCTTCCAGCCCGCTCGATGCGGCGCGTTCGGCCGATGGTCGTCCTGCGCGCGGTTCATCCACACGAAACGGTTGTCGCCGTGTGCGACGAGGAAGTGCAGCACCTGCCGCACGGCTTCGGCCTCGTCCGAGTTGCCCGTGCCGCCGCGCAGTTCGAGCCAGCCTTCGAAGCAGCGACGCGCGGCCTCGACCGCTTCGCCCTGCGGCCAACCGGTCAGCCCGTGCGCCGTCGCCAGCTCGCCGGCCACCGCAACGAGGCAGAACCGCTTGGCGACGCGCGCGACCTGCGAATGCGAACCGTCCGGCACCCATTGACCGACCAGCTCATCGACGCGCATGCGCAGATGCTCGGCCAGCTCGCCGGCCTGCGACGACGCCCACTCGATGAAGGCCGGCCCCGCCGTGCCGTAGTGCATGCCGGCGTGCCGCTCTAGATGCTCGATCAGCGCGGCCGGCGTCGGAAAGCCGTGCAGCTTCTCCACGACGCCCATTTCGCCGACCTCGGCCGGAATCGCAGGCAAGCGCACCTCGATACCGCCTTTCATGGGCTTGTTGCCCTCAGCCATCAGCGCGGACACGCTCTTTTCGCCGTTCGACAGGAACAGCAGCCGCCACGTGAGAACCGGCTTTGCCGAGCCGCTACGCGACGCGCGCGCCTTGCCCGACTCGTTCGCGAGCATGTAAATCACATCGCCGACCAGACGCGGCTCGACCTGCCCGATTTCATCAAGGATCAGCAGCGCGTCACTATGCTGCGTCGCGACCGCTTCGAGCGCGTTGTCGGTCGCCTTCCAGCTCCGCACATAGTCCGGCGAGCCGAACACGGACGCGGCGATAACGCCGCCCGTCGACTTGCCTTTCGACGTCGTTCCTAGCAGGTGAAAGCCGCCCGATTGAAGGCCGGAGAAGTGCAGCAGCGGACCAGCGAAGGCGGTAGCGACGCAGAACAGCAGCCGGCTATTGCCGACGCAGTAGGCTGCGACCTCGCGTCGCCAGTCCTCTAGCGTGCCGCGCTCCTTGAATTGGCTCTGGATCGGCGTGTCGGCTTGATAGATCAGCGCCTCTTTGCCGGTGCCGATGACGCGATCGGGCAGCACGAACGCGCCGTGATGCCAGCCGACGCGCGGCACGCAGCGCACGCGCGCGTCCGGCTGCGCCATCTGGATATAGTTGGCGATCTGCGTGCGGGCGATCTGCGTGACGCCGAGCTTCACGCCCATATCGAGCAGCATGCGGCGCAACTCCGTGCCGTCGCCGGCAAATAGGCCGGCCGGCACCGCCCACCGTTTCAGGATGCCGTCGCGGTCGGTGAATTCGAGCAGGTAGCCCCACTCGCTGTTCATCTCGTTTCGCGTCTCCGCAATCACGTCGATCCGCGTGCTGACCCAATGCGGCGGGAGCGGATCGCCCTGATTGTTGAAGCCGTGAAACCACACGCCCTTGTCGTCGACGACGAACCGCGACTTGCCGTCCTGCGCGCGGGCCGTTTTGGGGCGCTTGGCGGGCTTCGCGGCGGCTGGAGCGGCCTTGCCCTTGCCGACGTCAGCCGAGCCGGCCGGCGCGAGCGCTGCCCGCACGGCGGCGGCCACCGCATCCGGGCCGACGTGCGCAGCCAGGTCGTTGAAGTCGGTCCCGGCCGCCGGGCGGTTCGAGCCGAAGTCGGGCACCGCCACGATGCCGGCGACGGCATCGGCCGCCGCGCGGGCCTTCGTCACGCCCGGATTGCCCTTCGTGGTGTGGTCGTCGTCGGCGCACACGACGATTCGGGCGGCCGGATACTGGCCGCGCAGCGCCGTCGCGACCGCGTGCAGGTTGCCGGCGTCGAACGCGACGGCGGCCGGATAGCCGGTCGCGGCCGCGAGCGTCGCGCACGTGGCGTAACCCTCGCCAATCAGCAGCGTGGACGGCCCGGAAGATAGCGGGCCGCCGATCAACGAGAAGCAGCCTGCCTTGCGGCCGTTCGGCAGATAGCGTTTCTGGCCGTCCGTGAGAACGAACTCCAGCGTCCACAGCTTGCCGTCGGCGTCACGGGCCGGGATGACGAGGGCGCCGTCGCATGCGGCCGTGCCGATGCACAAGCCGCCGCGATAGACGCGCAGCGCGTCGACCGGGATGCACTTGCGAACGAGGTACGGGTGATCGACCGGCGCGGGCTCGGCCGCCGACCAGATCGACTCAGCGAGCGCCGACGCAGCTTGCTGCTTCTCGGTCAGTTCGGCCAGCTCGGCAGCTTCGCGGGCCGAGCGTTCGGCCTTCTGCCGCTCGCGCTCCGCTGGATCGACGGGCTTTGCTCGATGCGCGCGCGGATCGAAGCCGCCGAGCTTGGCGAGGTGAAACAGCGTGTTGATGGTGATCTTGCCGCCCTTGAACGACTTCCACACATCGCGGGCGTCCTTGCCGTTGTAGTTCTGCGCGCCTTGGCTCCATTCGTTCCAGAGGGCGAAGCCCTCCTCGCCAAACTCGGCCTTGAGCGCCATCCCCACCTGACTCCACGTGTCGCGGTCGTCGGGCGGGACATAGCCGAGCGCGACTCTCGCCCGCTCGAATTCGGACATGGGTGCGTTACTCATAGGTTCCCACTGGACGCGCGTCGGTCGGCTTCCGATTAGTAGTCCATATCGGGTAAGCAGCTACCCGACGCGCGAAGAATTGAATGATGCGGCGATGCCTAGCGGCGCAGCGTCAGCCGGCCGCGCGAGGCACCGACAGAACCGCTCCGCCGGCCGTGACGTCGTTGCTGTAGACGTAGCGGCCGAGCCGCGACTCGCCGAGTGCGTCGTTGGCCGCCTCCAGCGCCGCGCCGATCGACGGCAGGGACGCGCGGAACAGGCTCAGCACAAGCCAGTAGTCGTCATCGGACATGGCCTTGTCGGCCGCCCAATGCAGGCTGTCCAGCAGCTCCATTGCATCGCTGATCCGGGTGCCGATGCGGTTGTGATCGGGGCGGTTCACCTCGGCCACGAAATGCGGCGCGAGCGGTTGCTCGGCGTTCTTGTTCGTCTTTGCCATGGCCGTCCCTTAGTGCGTCGTGCGCGGTTCGCGCGTAACGAGGCCGAGCGCCGCGAACAGGTGCTGCTGCACACGCCCCATCAGGCCGGCCGCGAACGCTTGGCGGCTGATCGTCACGCGGTGCGCGTCGACGTCGCCTGCGTCCTGCATGGCGGCTTCCATACCGCGCGCGAACGCAGCGGCCTGATGCGCCGCATAGTCGTGCAGCCGCACGTCGCCTTTCAGGTCGAGCCATGCGTCGGCGCAGATCGCGCCCAGGTCGACGGCGAATTGCAGCTCGATCGGAGCGCCCGTATCCAGCGGCGGTGCGTTGTCGAATCCGTCGACAACCGCGGTTCGGATGCGCTGGTCAGTCATGGCACACCTCCGGCTGCGCAGTGCGGCGCATTTCGGCCGAATAGCGGCTCGCAACGCTTTGCCCCATGTCGACGAGCGCGCGCTCGTAGGTACCCTCCGCAAGATGCGAACGGACAGCATCGAACAGGGCTTCGAGCTGGGCGAATTGATGGGCCGCACACATGGCGATCATCGTGACTTCGTTCGGCAGGCGGTATTTAGACATGGCGCACCTCCAGAATCGATGCGAGGAGGTGCCGGACGTCGATCGTGCAATCCAGCTCCGCTTCGCCGCGAATCGGCGTGAGGTTCCAGTCGTGGACGGCTGCGTGCGTGAAATCGCCGGACCGCCGACCGTAGACACTGCGCCCCGTGACGGGGCCGCCCAAGATCCGCACACGCCAATCGTGATCGGGCGTCGGACGAGCCGATGCCACCTCGACCAGCATGCCGATACGCGAGCGCGCATCGCACTTCGTGACGATCGCCAGATCGCCAATCTTGCAGCGCAGCTCAGCCATGGCGCACCTCCGCACGGACGAGCGCCGCAATCGCGGCCAATGCCGCGCCGGTTGCGTCGAGCGCGTCTTGATACGTGCTGGCGGTTGCTGCGTCGCGCAGTGCTGCGCGGACGATGGATTGAATGAGGTGGGATTGCTGCCCGGTATGGGCGTGCGACGACTGGCGCATTGGGTGCGACCTCCTTGGACGGGTTGAACCCGCTCCCCACTGCAAATTGGGGTGGGCGGGCAGACGGCAGGGTTTGCAGACCGGCGTCCAAGGGAACCGGCAGGCCGAAGCCTCCCCACCGTCGCCCACCCATTGATCGTAGAGGCGCGCGAAGGCACACGGACGTAAAAAAACCGCACTGCGGCGGTCGTCCGCCTTGGAACTGTCGGGCTGCAAATCCCGGTCGCTGTTGTCTCAGCGACGCGCACAGGATACCGCGCGATGCTGGACGACGCAAATCGCGACGCCCACGCCGTATATTGCCTAGTGCAAAGCGACTTCGGGCGAGCATCAGGCGGCCTCCCCCTTGAGCACGGCGGTCGCCAGCTTAAGCTGTTCGATATCCAGTCGCGAGCTGCCCTGCGCCAGTGATTGGCCGAGCGCGACACCGCGCAGCAGGGCACTAACTTGCAAGCGGCGCGTCCCGTCCGTGCACTGCGCATCAATGTCGTTGTAAAGCGCACGATAGGCCTTCCGCAGCTGTCGATACTGCCGACGACGATAGTTCGCCGAATCCTGCTCAGCAGCCGCGATCGCCTGGACGAACTTCTCGCAGGCGGTGCCAAGTTGCTTTGTCGTCAGGTGCGGGGCTTCGAGCGCGAGCGTCGAGGCGAGCGTGACGGCGATCGCTACGACCTTCCCGGCGTCATCGCCACGATTCCAGAAGCAACCCTCGATGTCATCGAGGATTCCTGCGAGCTTGCGGAGGCGGGCGTCGCGGCAACGCACGAACGCGGCATCGCGCGCCCCGACGGCCGCGCCCATCGCGCGACCATACGGGCCGCCGCGATCGATCATAAGGGAGGGCGCGCTCATGCTTGCTCCCGCGTCGATTGGCGGGATTCGACCCAGTTCTGGACGTCTTGCGCGCGCCAGCCGACGCTCCTGGCCCCTAACTGGACCGGCGCTGGAAACTTGCCTTCACGAATCCAGCGATACAGCGTCGTTTTCTTGACGCCGACGCAATCCAGCACACCAATAAGTCGAAGAATCTTAAGAGCCATTTTCTGTTCAGAAATGGCCTGCTCCGCAAGAAGGAGGAAAGCGGCAGCAATAAACCACGCCGTACTATCAAAGTACGGGCGCAATGAAGTTCGGGGGAGACGCGCAAAGTAACTTTGCAAAGTTACTTTGCACGGCGCGCCGCGCGCGGTATCATTCGTCCTAACAAGAGCTATGCGTTTCCTAGGCGCGGTGGCTCTTGTGGTTCCTCCAATTATGGAACAGGCAGCCAAGCCAAAAATCGCCGGCGGGATGTGTTGGTAGCACATCCCCGGCACCCTCTCGTCAGCGCGACGAAATATGCTCAACGACTGAGCATTCCCCGCCTTTTTTCCTTGCATCGCCCACAGATTCCTAGAGCCGTGTTCGATTAGGTGCTAACAAGTACCGCAATTATATCGAAAGGTCTGCCCCCATAAAAGATTTGTCTCGGATTATCTAAGACCGTAATACATGGTGTCACTGTTCGGCCAAGGAGTTGCGCTTTTTTGTCGTCCGCTGAGCTATGACGTTGAGTGCCAGCTTTCCTTAAAGCTCAGCGGCTGCAACAGGTCGGTTGCGGAAATTCGGACCGGCAAGGGGACCAGCAGACCACCGGCCAGGGAGAGGTCGCCGGTTGAGCAATGATCGGATGTCCGGTACAACGAGTACGATCGCCAATTATCGATATAGGACACGGTAGCTATGGCCCGCACGCACGGACATGGGAATCCAAAATGGACGCGCGACGAGACAATCCTCGCGCTTGATCTCTACTTCGATCTGGATGGAAGGATTCCATCCAGCTCCGATGAACGAGTAAAGGCGCTATCCGAAGTCCTTCGTCGATTTCCTTATCACGCAGAGGCATCAAGGAAGGAGTCTTTTCGAAATCCAGATGGTGTGGCATTCAAACTTCAAAATTTACGGCAGATTGCAACTGGCAAAGGGTTAGGGAACGTGTCAGAAACAGATCGTGCCGTGTGGTCAGAGTTTGGGGCATCATCCGCAGCGGTGAAATCACTGGCTAACCTAATCCGCGCTGGCCTCACTGCATCCGAGTCCGCCGGACCATTGGTCCTCGATACCGAGTTCACGGAGGGGCGTTTAGTCACCGAGTTACATTCGCGCCGGGAGCGAGAACCAAAGTTGAGGGAGCGGCTATTGTCATCAAGGCGTGGCAGCGGGAAGTTGTTCTGCGAAATGTGTGGCGCTCCGCCGCCTTCTACCAATACGGCACTTAAGGAGGCTCATTTCGAAGCCCATCACCTCATTCCACTGTCAAGTACGGGCATCCGAATCACGCGCCTCTCTGACCTGGCTCTACTCTGTGCAAACTGTCACCGTCTGCTTCACCGAGCAATCGCCGTTGAAAAACGCTGGCTTACAGTCGCCGAGGGGAGAGCAATATGCGGAATCCAGTCCGCGGGCTGCTCACCCTATCAATCGAGTGGATCTTGAGCGTCCGCATTCAAAAATCTTGGCCGACCTAGGTGGCTCGATCTGCACCGGTCGTGCATCACAGGGCAGTGGCCGGCCGCGTTCGGCTTCGGCCGCTCCCTCGAATTCATGTCAGCATCGGTATAACACGTGCGAGCTGGATCAGCCTTCCGCAGGAGCGCGCACGTACACCCAAAACGCGTCAGGTATTGTCATCAAAAATAAAGTCAATTGTTTCGCGGATTTCTGGAGGTGCATTTACTATCTTGATTCGTTTGAAAGCGGCAAGACCCATTACTTTTATCGGAGACGCTAGCAAAGCGCTCAAGAAGCTATGAGGTGAGCTTGTAACTCTCTCAAAATCTACCAGTATTATTTTCCCAGACTCGACGGCTGGAAAAAGTCGCGTATCGCGGAACTTTATGGCCGCCTCCTTATCTTCGGCGTAGCTACCAAAATAATTGAAGATGCTCAAATAGAAGCGTTCGTCAGCCTCTTGAGTGTCAGCAGCACTTTGCTCCTTTGTCGCCGCCTCTCGAAACTCTTGCATCAGCTTGTGCAGGAAAAACGTCGGGTTATCTTCAATTTTTAGAGTAACCAGAACGAACGTGCCGGGCCAAGACTGCGCCATCGTTCGTCCCGTGACGTCTCGCGGAGACACATGCACGAGCCCGTTACCAGACACGACATACATGTCGGCATTTAGACGTCTTATGATATTCGTCGAGATGTAAAGACCCATGCCCGCATTATCTTTATTGCGATACGGATCGTTTCTGCCGAAGGTTCCAGAAACCTTCGCCCTTGTCGCTAACTTTATCGCGGCCTCGTCTGATTCCTGCCCTGGATACGCCTGCTCGAGATGGGCTTTAACACCAATACCAATATCCGCGATAATAAAGTGTATCTCGTTTCTCTTTTTGTACCATGTGAACTGCACAATCGACGGTATGCGGATATTTTTTAAAGCCTCTCCTGCATATCGTTTCCCGTGCTCCATGGTGTTATAAAGCAACTCACCAAGAACATATCGAAGAGTGCTGCCATATTCAACATTAAAATCTTTTGTGTACGATTCCGCCGACTCTATAACCAGCTTAAAATCTTCTGCGTTGCGCACGGCAAATAATGGCTTAAACTTCGCACCATTAAACCGTTGCGTTTCATTCGGCAAGACGGAAAATAGCCCCCTCGCGCCCATCAGGCGCCACATCGCTCCAGGACCTTCGCCGTCCTCGGATTCGGCAAACGAGACGCGGCAACCTTGGGAACGAAGCTGCCATGCGTACAAAACCAATAGGGAGAGTGCTTGGTAGTTGGCCGTTTTGCACTCAGACATATCTATTTTTACCGGCCGATCACTAAGCGTCCAATCAAAAAAAGACAGGAATCCGCTAAAATCGTATATATCATGCTCTTTGAAACCAAATCTTGTCGGCAGTTTCAAGACAACCGAACGCGATACTTCGATCGCACTTTTAATCTTGCTAAGTTCTTCTCGCAACATTGCGCACTTCCTCAGTATCTCGATTATTGAGCATTCTATTTAACCGCGAGTACGGATCACTTGATCGATTCATTCCGCCCCCGAGCAAGGCCGAACAACGTACGCGAGTAAGAGTATAGCCAGACACTGCTTCGCTCGACAGCAGGACGCGGGAGCCTTCAGAGTTAGGTCGGCACCGATGCGCCAACCGATGAGTGCTCGAACGTGAAATCGGTCAACGCTGTGACGGCGACGAACGGCTGCAGCGGGTCGATCTGAGGCGGATGCCGCCCGACTTGTGGCGGACCGGCCATCCATCTTGCATCGGACCAAATTCGGCCATTAAGCGCCGCTCACCTGAGCCGTAGGTCCGAACGCTTGCTCCAGCCGAACATCGAAACCCTACTCTAAATGTCTTACGTCGAATTTGCGCGGGCAGAGGTGCGTTTCCCGTCAGGATTCGTGCCCGGAACGGACTCCAATCCGGCAGAATTTCGACGACTGCAAACATAGTCTGCTCGCATATGATGGCACTCCTCGGCTAGTTTTCTCGCCAAGGTCGATAGGGCTGCCAAATTTGGTTCATGTTGGGCCAACGAGAACGGCATGGTTGCTATGACACCGCTCGACGTATCAAGACGTGTGGGGTTGTACTTGTATTCTGAATGTGCAATCGCTTTGTTACGCAATTCCTTACATTTTTCGTGCAGTTCAATCTCAGGCGCTGTCAAGTTTCCGAAGTCACCAAGCTCCAGCTTCGAGGTCGCCTCAGCCGGCCCCCTTTCGTTTGGCGAAAATGGCCTGTAATAGCACACGATTGCGGCAAAGACGATTGCTTCGTATGCAAGGCTAGATTGAGAGTGGCCTTTCGCTTCTTCCGCAAATTCTATGCACTTTTCGAAATCACGAACCGCAATGGAGAGTCGATTGAATTTGGCTTCTGTGATCATTGCTAGGCCCTCATATTAGACGTAATCGGAGCGAATTTGCAGCCCGCTTCAACGGCGACATCGCCATATGCTAATCGATCGGAGGCAGCGACCGTTTGAGACTTGAAACCCGCCGTCGTCACGAGGAAGTGCCTAAGGACTCAAACGGGTTGGTTGTTGTAGTTCGAATAGTGGCACTTCCTGTCTGTCCCAGCGACCGACCAGAAGGCAATCGGCCTCCAATCAAATGCGCCTGTCCAAAACCGATCCCTTGCGGACAGGGGCATTTTGCCCTGTCCGTAAATAAGGGTTGAAACGTTTTGGACATTGCCTTATATTCGGACGTCCATTTCGTACAGATTGAGTGCCCGATATGTCCCGAACCTTTGCCTATGCCCGCGTCAGTACGTCCGACCAGACCACCGCGAACCAGTTACGAGAGATCGAGGCGGCCGGCTTCTCGGTCGACAAGCGCCGCGTTGTGTCGGAAAGCATTTCGGGGAGCGTAAGCGCCGATCAGCGGCCGGGGTTTGCGCAGTTGCTCGTCAAGATGGAAGAAGGCGACGTGTTGATCGTGACGAAGCTCGACCGACTCGGCCGCAATGCGATGGACGTGCGGGCCACGGTCGAAGGATTGGCCGAACGCGGTATCCGCGTTCATTGTCTCGCCCTCGGCGGCGTAGATCTGACGAGCGCGGCAGGCCGGATGACGATGCAGGTATTGAACGCGGTGGCCGAATTCGAGCGGGATCTGTTGATTGAGCGCACGCACGCTGGTATCGCTCGCGCGAAGGCGGAAGGCAAGGCGATGGGGCGGCCGTCCGCCCTGTCGGACAAGCAGCGGGCGGACGTGCTGCGCGAGTTGGACGCGGGGGCAAGCGTGGCCGCGCTTGCTCGGCGATTTGGCACGAGCCGCCAGACGATCATGCGGGTACGCGACGCAGTCTAAGCGCGCGCGCCGTTCAACTCACGCCCTGCTAGAGCCCGGCTCGCTGGGTGGTGGAGCGAGCAGCTTAAAGGCGCGAGGCGGCGCATGCGCGGTTCCGGATGGATATCGGTCCGCATTGCCCAAGTGGCAGCACTCCAAAAGTGCGTCCAGTCTCTCATCTGTATAGGACTGGACCAGACCAAGCAGACAGTGTCAGGTTGTCTGACTCAGTTCGGCCATGTCCGGACATTGGCATGTCGTTCCTCGTTGGCCGCCTTGCCGACAGCTTCGGACGTTGAGCGTCGACGATCTTCGCCGGCATCGCAGCGTGAGAAAACGCGTGGCAAGTAGTGAGGCGTTTTGCAGTTGAGCCAGAAGTTCGCGAGGAACTTATAACGCGCCCTTCCTCTTGTCTTCGGACAGCTTCAAGACAGGCGGCGATCTGAGCAGATTTTCAGGCTGAACCCGTTCCCAGAGGCCTCCGTTGCCCAGTGCTCGTCCCAACTGATCTTCGCGCCTGAGCCATTGTTCGACCGTCCTGATTCGCCCGGGATGAATTTCGTCGAGCAATGCGTAGTCTCTCTTGACGATCCCGTACTTCCACAGATTCCAGAAGCCAGTGAAGTTTTCGCGGAAGCTCATCGTACTTTTGTCGCGGAGATCGGCGTTATATCCGGACGGCAAATCGGCTGCGGCCTTGAGCGGTCCGCTCCAGTATGCTTCGAGGTCGGTATCAATATATTGCGCGGGATGTCCGGTCACGGCTTCGAACGCCTCGGCAAGCTTCGCATACTCGACATGCTCGATCGCGACCTCGAGATTCATGCCATTCGCACGCTCCGGATTGTCGAAAAGCCAACGTGCGTAGTACCCGCAGTCCTCAAGCGCTACATGCGGAACGGCGCCGTCACCGAGTGGCACCCGCCACGTAACGACGCCGCTTTCCACGGACGGCGTCATTGGTGTCATTGCCGAGACGGCCATCTCCATATACGGACCGGTCGTAAGCAGCGCGGCGCCCATCCGGTCCCGGTTTGTCAGGTTCTGGAACAGAATCCATTCCCCTACGCGGCCCTTGCCATCATAGTGGCCTGTCCGAAACCGGGAATCGTATCCGGACCTTTTGAGCGCGTAATCGAGGTTTCCGTATACGAAGAACTTGACTCCTTCTTCGATGGCTATTTCATAGCATCGGATGGCCCAATAAATCTCAGTCTTCTCCCCGGTGTTGAATCCATCGAGATTGATATACGCTGCGCTGCAATTACGAAAACCGTCACGCAGGACCGCTTCATCGGCAAACGTGCCCTTCACGATCGAGACGTTCCCAAGAGTGGAGAGCTCGATGGCCCGTCGCGATTCAGGATCTCGGCTCAAGGCGCGCACGGCATATTTGCCGTCGGCGACGAGCGCCCGGATGACGGGCAATCCCTGTGCGCCCGTTCCACCGATGACGAATATGGTCGAGGGGACCCGTGAAGACATGTTTGTTTACGCTGGTATGAGTTGGATAGATTTGCCGACCGCTGCGCGCCGATGGCACGGATGTCAGCTTCATATGGCATCGGGCACCGGTACGCCGACCACTCGCCCGTGAACTTCTGTCGAGATGCCGAATTGCGGTCTGCGCGATATTTCATCGAAGCATTCATTCATACGACACTGCGGCCCTAACCGGCCGCCTTCGCCGGACCGCGCGCCGCGACTGCGCGTGGTTGCCGGCTACGTTGCAGCAGAAACACACCACCGAGGATTGCGCCCATCGCGAACAGTTCGACTGCGCCGATCGGTTCCTGCGCAAGCCACGAACCCATCAGCAACGCAACGACCGGTGGAATGTACGTCACGCTGGACGCGGCCACTGCTCCGAGCCGTCCGACGATGAAGTAATAAAGGATGTAAGCGATCCCGGTGCCCGTCAGACCGAGTCCCAGGACGAGGCCGAGCAGCGCTCGCGCATCGCCCGTCACACGCACGATGCCGTGGAAATCCGTGACGCAGCCGATCAGGACCAGTGCGAAGCCGATCTGCCACGTCGACAGCGCGAGCGGTGAGAGGTCCAGGCCGGAAAGAAAGCGGCGCGCGTACACGAACGAGCAGCCCACGCTGAGCGAGCCGGCGATCATATAGCCGACTCCGAGCAGGTTGACGCCAGCCGCGTGCGCATTCCACGGACGCGCGATCAGCAGTACGCCGACGAATCCGCAGACGATGCCCGCGATCATTCGCGCGTTCGGGCGTTCCTCGCGCAGCAGTGCCCATGCGCACAGGAAGGAAAAAAGCGGGATGGCGCCGCTTAGCATCCCGGCAATGCTCGAGAACAGCAGCCCGGCCCCTTTCGCGAACGCATAGTAGTAAATCACGGTCGCAAGCAGCGACATCACCACGAAGTGGTGAGCGTGCCGAAGATGGCGCCATTTGAGCGCCTTAGTGAATAGCGCGACCGTGAGCAGCGGGATGAAGCCGAAAAGCACGCGCAGGAAGACGATCTGACTGGCAGCCAGATCGACGCTCGCCCACTTCATGAACAGGAAGTTGGTGCCCCAGATGAACCCGAGGGCGGCGAAGGCGAAATAGGCGGGATTCATGTCAGCGCACCAGGAAAGCGGATGAAGTCCCGATTGTGTTCCGCACCGGTGTGCTCTACAAATGATTTAATGTCGACTATGGAATAGAAAAACTGAGCTATGCGATCGACTCCTCCGCTGAAAGCCCTGCCTGCCTTCGAAGCTGCCATGCGGCACGGCAGTTTTACTCTTGCATCCCGAGAACTGAACGTGACGCCTGGTGCGATAGGGCAGCAGATTCAGAAGCTTGAGGAATGGCTCGGCGTTGCCCTGTTCGTGCGCCAGATACGGCAGGTAACGCCCACAGAGGATGGTCGCGCCTACTTCGCGCAGATTCAACCCGCCCTGGCAGAGCTTATTCATGCGAGCCATCGCATTCGTGAGCGTCGCGGTAGCGGCGTGCGGTTGTCGATGCCGCCGAGCTTCGCTGCCAAGTGGTTCGCCCCACGCATGGCCGACTTCCTGCAGGCAAACCCCGGGATTGCGCTGAGCCTGAGCACATCGACAACGATGGTCGACTTCGAACTGGATGGCGTCGATCTCGCGGTTAGGCATTTCGACGGGATGGATGCACGACTATCCGTTCAACTGCTGTGCCATGACGAGGCACGCGCGTATTGCCATCCGGCATACGCGAAGCAGCGCCGATTGAAGCGCCCCGACGATTTGCGCACGGCGACACTGCTCCATAACACGCTACACCCGCACTGGGCCACGTGGCTTGCTCGATTCAGCGGTCTCGACGGTTCGCAGATTGACACCATTACCGGTATCAGGTTCGACCAGTCGTTGATGGCGATCGACGCCGCAGTGCGCGCGCAAGGCGTTGTGCTTACCGGCCCCCTGCTGGTAGAAGCGGAACTGGCTCGTGGAGAACTGATCGAGCCATTCGATAATGCGCTGGCCTTGGACGCCGGATACTACCTCGTCCATCCCGCCAGTGCCGGAACCAAACAGGCGGTTCAATTGCTCAAGGCGTGGTTTGTCGGCAGCATCGCTGTGGGATGTGCGCGACGTGGGGGCATTTAGTCGTCGAATTATTGTCTCAATGACTGCTGTCGGCTCTAATTCCGACGCCGGATAATGCGATTCCGACCGGTAACAATGGGTCGACTTCCGCCGTCGGCGACCACGGCCACCAACGATGCTGCAAAACTACATCGTCGGTCCGGGTTCAGCCATGAAGCGTCATTGGTTTGCGTCAACGGCGAGACGTTGAGGCGTCCCGTCTGGCTCAGGGAGCGGACACCCAAGTCAGGCTATGCGAATTTTCCGATTGGTTGCCCGGCAGGAAGTTCGTGCGTGCCGCGCCAGGCATCGCTAACCATTGACGCAATAACGTCTGGACAAGGTTCATCGCGGATTGCGCGAAGAGAGCGCCGCGATGGATCACCAAGCTGCGCGGCATGGCGTCGGTAACCGCCGGCCGCATTCGTCGGTTTGCGGCCACTTGCAGTGGTTAAGCCACGTCGGGATGGGTTGCCTAAGCAGCCGAAAATTTACACCGGTGAGTTTACTTTTCGCCAAGAAAACTACACTATGCGGTGTACTTCACCGAAGTCATCCCTGCGGGTCCACCCGGACCGTCCAACACCAGACCCATTTCTCAGCTGCACGTGCGTTGTCGGCTGAAGCTGAACGCCTGCCGGCTGTCCGCGTCAGAGCCCCGCTTTATCGAATGAACTCATAGGAGAAACGCGAATGTACAAACCTCTTGATCAGCGGGGGCGCCGTATTGTAATTACCGGAGCCAATAGCGGCACCGGCAAGGAGGCGACTAGGCGATTGGTGGCGGCTGGTGCCGACGTCATCATGGCTGTACGCAACGAGTCGAAAGGCGATGCCGCCCGCCGGGATATACGCAAGGAGTTTCCAGGGGCATCGATTGAGGTCCGCACGCTGGATCTCTCAAGCCTCTCGAGTGTGAGGAATTTTGGTCGCCAGTTGCTCGAGGAGGGACGCCCTCTCGACGTGCTCGTAAACAACGCAGGGATCATGATGCCGCCGACCCGTGTACTGAGCTCCGACGGATTCGAGCTACAGTTTGCGACCAATTTCCTAGGCCACTTCGCACTGACCAATCTGCTGTTGCCGCTTCTGCTTGGAGCGAAGTCTCCTCGCGTCGCCACGATGACAAGCAGCGCCGCAATTGGTGCCAAAATCAATTTCGACGACCTTCAAGGCGAAAGGTCGTACAAGCCCATGACGGCGTATGCGCAGTCCAAGTTAGCCTGCCTGCTGTTGGCAAATCGATTGGCAGAAATTGCGCGCGAGCGTGGCTGGCCCCTGCTCAGTACGAGTGCCCATCCAGGCCATACACGCACCAACCTTCAGACGAGCGGTCCGAATATGGGTACTGATTCAACCCGCAAGAGGCTATCGTTCCGACTTGTACCGTCCATGGATGTGAAATGGGCCACGGACTCGCTCTTGCAGGCGGCAGTCGACCCCACAGCGACTCAGGGCGCATTCTACGGCCCCCGCTTTCTGCTCGTCGGGAACTCGCACGTTGCCAAACAGCCCCGATCCGCCACGAGCGCGGATTCGGTTCGCCTGTGGCAAGTAGCAGAAGCATTGACGGCGACGAGTCCACCGCAGGTGTGATGTGCACCCGCTGCGCGGCCAGCCAGCCCCCGAATCAATCTTGTCGCGATTATGCCGCGCGTCCTCGTGCCGATCACTGACGTGATGCGACGGTTGCAAAGTAACTTTCTAGCGTAACGCCGGCTCGGGGGTGTGGGCGCGCGGGGCGTTCTTTGCGCGCAGCGTTCCAGAAGGCAGGGCAACTCTCAACGTCGTCGTGCGGACGCCATAGCTCAGCAGTCTGTCTCCAACTTTATCTCCAAGAAAATGTGTACTTTGGAGATAGACTTGGAGATAACCACAGCCTTGCCAGACAAGGCTTACAGGCCGATACAACCGTCTATCTCCAAATCTCCAGATATTTTTGCTTCCGGCGGCACAGCAACGTTCCGCACGGCACCGGCCTTCGACTGATCGAGCCTACGCTGATACGCTTGTTGATATCTTCTGAACGACCTCGCCCGAACGGCACACGCAGCAGAGCGATATGAATTCTGCGGCTGCCAGAAGCGCGGGGGGCAACTCTGGGGGCAACTCAGCAACACCACACAAGCAACACCCTTATACTACGGGCCTCACATAGAATTATTTCATTCCGGCCCTGGCACCAGTCTTTCGCAGCATCCCGCGCTGCCACTGTCGAAACCCGCGCAAGCTCGCCGCTTCGCGGGTTTTTTGTTTTGGCCGCGCGTTCCTCACCGCGTCGAGTGACCGACAGGGGCCTGCCGTCCTCAGCCCGTCAACTCGCGAACGAAGTCGAGAAACACCCGCACCTTCGCGGCGACGAGGTTCGACGCGTGGTGATACGCGTAAAGCGGGAAGGTCTCGTCGGTCCATTCCGGCAATAGCAGGACCAACCGCCCGTCGGCGAGCATGTCCCGCGCATAGAGCTCGAGCAGTTGCGCGATGCCGACGCCGCCCAGGCACGCGCCGAGCAGCCCGCCCGTATCGTTGACCATCAGCCTGCCGGCGGCGTCGACCGGCACGACTTCCTTGCCGCGATGAAATTCCCATTCGTACGGTCGCCCCGTCACCGGATCGCGGATCAGCACGCACCGGTGACCGTCCGCGAGATCCCGAGGGTGCCGCGGCTCGCCGTGACGCGCGACGTAGGCCGCCGACGCGCAGGTCAGCACGCGCGTCTCGAGCAGCAGTCGCGCCCGATATGACGACGGCTCCGGGATGCCGAAGCGCACGGCCACGTCGAAGCCGTCGGCGACGAGGTCGCCCATCCGGTCCCGCACGCTGATCTCGACCGACAGATCGGGAAAGCGGTCGAGAAATTCCGCCATCCGCGGCGCCAGCACGTAGTGGCCGAACGTGCCGTCCACGTTGACCCGCAGCCGCCCCCTCACGCGCGCCTTCGACTGGCCTGCGTCGAGCGCCGCCTCCTCGATACCGGCCAGCAGCGGCGCGACCGCCTCGTAAAAGCGTCGCCCTTCGTCGGTCAGCGTGATCGCGCGCGCCGTCCGGTTGAAGATCCGGATGCCGACCCGCTCTTCCAGCCGCGCGACCGCGCGGCTCACCGCCGGTTGCGTCAGCCCCATCGCCTCGCCCGCCCGCGCGAAGGTGCCGGCCTCGATCACCGCCGAGAGCACGCCGATACCACTGAGCAACCTGCTGTCGAATCCCATGAGACATACTTTCAGTCATTCATCGACTGATCATTATTCATTATTTTTATTGATCGAGGAAGCCTACAGTAGTCCTGTCGCCGGATCGAACGGCATTCATCCATTCACCAGGAGCAGGACATGAGCACATCGGAACAGGTCGCCCTCGTCACGGGTTCGTCGCGCGGCATCGGCGCGGAAATCGCCCGCCAGCTCGCCCGGGACGGCTTCCGGGTCGTCGTCAACTATGCCGGCAGCGCCGGCCCGGCCCGCGAAGTGGTCGACGCGATCGTCGCCGACGGCGGCCATGCCGTCGCGGTGCAGGCGAACGTCGCCGACCCGGCGGCCGTGGCCGCGCTGTTCGACGCCGCCCACGACGCATTCGGCGGCCTGGACGTGGTGGTCAATTCCGCGGGCGTGATGAAGCTGGCGGCCATCGCCGACTGCGACGATGCGCTGTTCGACGAAACGTTCGCGATCAACGTGAAAGGCACGTTCAACGTCTGCCGCGAAGCGGCCAGGCGGGTGCGCGACGGTGGACGCATCATCAACCTGTCGACCAGCGTGATCGGCATGCGCATGCCGACTTACGGCGTGTACGTCGCCAGCAAGGCGGCGGTCGAAAGCCTCACGCAGGTGCTGGCGCAGGAAATGCGCGGGCGCGGCGTCCGCGTGAACGCTGTCGCGCCGGGGCCCGTCGCGACCGAGTTGTTTCTGCAGGGCAAGAGTCCCGAACTCGTCGATCGGCTCGCGAAGCTGAACCCGCTCGAGCGGCTCGGCCAGCCCGACGACATCGCGCGCGTCGTTGCATTCCTCGCCGGCCCGGACGGCGCGTGGATCAACGGCCAGATCCTGCGCGCCAACGGCGGCATGTGCTGACCGACCGCTCGCGGCCATTCGTCTTTTCGCCAGGAGATCGCTCATGAAGGAAGTCGTCCTCGTCACCGGTGCGTCCAGCGGCTTCGGCTTGCTGACGGCCCAGGCGCTCGCCCGCGCCGGTCACACGGTCTACGCGTCGATGCGCGAGCTCGCCGGGCGCAACGCGCCGCGCGCCACCGCCGTCGCCGCCTATGCGCAAGAACACGGCGTCGATCTGCGCACCATCGAACTCGACGTCGGCGACGACGCATCGGTCGATGCCGCAATCGAGCGCGTGATCGCCGACCACGGCCATCTGGACGTCGTCGTCCACAACGCGGGCCACATGGTGTTCGGGCCGGCCGAAGCCTTCACGCCCGAACAGCTCGCGCAGCTCTACGACGTCAACGTCGTGTCGACCCAGCGCGTGAACCGCGCGGCGCTGCCGCACCTCCGCCGTCAAGGCCGCGGCCTGCTCGTGTGGGTGTCGTCCTCGTCGGCGCGCGGCGGCACCCCACCGTTCCTCGCGCCCTACTTCGCCGCGAAAGCCGCGATGGACTCGCTCGCGGTGTCCTACGCGGCCGAACTCGCCCGCTGGGGCATCGAAACGTCGATCGTCGTGCCGGGCGCGTTCACCCGCGGCACGAATCACTTCCTCCATGCCGGCAAGCCGGCCGATACCGCCGTGCAGGCCGCCTACGACAGCGGGCCGTACGCGGGCGTCGCCGACCAGGCATTGACGGGCCTCGCCGCGCTCGAGCCGGCGGACGCCGACGCCGGCGCCGTCGCCACGGCGATTGCCGAGCTCGTCGCGGCGCCGGCCGGCAAGCGCCCCTACCGCGTGTTCGTCGATCCGTCGCAGGACGGCGCCGAGGAAGTGTTCCGCGTCGGCGATCGCATTCGCCGCGAAATGTTCAGGAACATCGGGCTCGCCGACCTGCTCGCGCCGCGCGTCGGCGGCTGATCCTTCGCGCGCCGGGTCGGCCGGCGCGCGTCAACCCGGCTCGCAGAACCCGAGAATCGCGTCCGCGACCGCCGCCGGCGCCTCCCGCTGCGGAAAGTGCCCCACGCCGTCCAGCACCTGCCGCGCGTAGCGCCCGGCGAAGAACCGCTCGCGCCCGGCCGAGCTGTCCGGATGATTGCAGGCGTCCGCGCCGCCGTGCAGCACGAGCGTCGGGACCGCCAGCACGGGCGCCGGGTTCAGCCGCGCGTCGTCGTCGGCATAGGCCGGCGTGCCCGGCGCGAAGCCCCAGCGCTGCCGATACGAATGCAGCACGACGTCGATCCAGTCGGGCCCATCGAACGCGACGGCCGCTGCGTCGAAATCGCTGTCGCGATACCAGCCCGGCGGCGACCACGTATCCCACATCAGGCGCGCGAACGCGCGCCGATCGTCGCGCAGCGCCTGCTCGCCGCGCGGCGTCGCCATGAACCAGTGATACCAGTAGTTGCGCGCCTGCTGCAGTGACAGCGGCTGAGCGGGATCGTTGGTGCCGTACCCGACCGACAGCATCACGAGCTGGGATGCAACACCGTCTTGCAACCCGCACGCGTTCGCGGCCGCGCGGGCGCCCCAGTCGTGCCCGACCAGCACGGGCCGCTCGATACCGAGCGCATCGACGAATTCGAGCAGGTCGCGCCCGAGCGCCGCGAGCTGGCCGCTGCGCGGCTCGGACGCGTCGCGAAAGCGCGTCGGCGCGAAGCCGCGCAATGCGGGCGCCAGCACGCGATAGCCGCGCGCGGCGAGCGCCGATGCCACCGGCTCCCAGCCGACCGGGCTGTCCGGCCAGCCATGCAGCAGCACGGCCACGCGTTCGCCGCGCGGGTTCCATTCGAGATAGGCAATGTCGAGCGACGCGGTCGTCGCATGCGCATAGGTCGTCATCGTGTACTCCGCCAAAGGGGCTTGAACATACGATGGTAGGCCGGCCTTTCATCACGATTCCCGGAGTATCATCATTCATTACTCATATATTGCGTTGAATCGATCCATGGAACCGTCGCCCTCCCCCGCATCGACCGCACTCGACATCGCGTTGCTGCGCACGTTTCTCGAAGTCGTCGACAGCCGCGGGTTCGCGCCGGCCGCAGAGCGCCTCGCGCTGACGCCGTCTGCCGTCAGCGGCCACATCAAGCGGCTCGAACAGGCGGCCGGCGCCGTGCTGCTCGCGCGCACGACCCGCCGGATCGCGCTGACGCCGGCCGGCGACACGCTGTACGCGTACGCGCGCAACATCGTCGACATGGAGCGCGAAGTGCGCGCCCGGCTGCGCGGCGCGCCGGCGCACGGGCCGCTGCGCGTCGGGGCGTCCGAGGATTTCGCCGGCACGTGGCTGCCGCAGGTGCTGCGCACGTTCCGCGACAACCATTCGCACACCTCGATCGAACTGAAGGTCGGCATCACCGCGTCGCTGCTGCGGGAGCAATCGCTCGGCCGGCTCGACGTCGTGTTCGGCAAGCAATGCCGACAGGTCGACACGCCCGGCGAGCTGCTGTGGGAAGAGCCGCTCGTGTGGGCGTTCGCGGCCGATACGGCGCTCGACGCCGAGGAACGCGTGCCGCTCGCGCTGTTTCCGGAGCCGTGCGTGTACCGGGAAGCCGCGGTGTCCGCGCTCGCGGCGGCGCTACGGCCGTTTCGCGTGCTGTTCGAAAGCGCGAGCATGGCCGGCTGCATGTCGGCCGCGCTCGCCGGCTTCGCGGTCACGGCGCTCGCGCGCAGCCAGTTGCGCGACGGCCTGCGCGCGTGCGGGCCGCAAGACGGCCTGCCGGCGCTGCCGGCCGCGCGCTTTTACGCGTTCGCATCGAAGCCCGCGGGCGTCGGCGCCGCGTTGATCGACGCGGTACGGGCGACCGGGCGCACACGGCAGTTCGCCGCCTGAGCGCCCGCGGCGCGCTCGGCGCACGGGCCGACGAACGGCGGCACGGCCCGCGGAAACCCGCGCGTTGTCGCCTTCAATCGCCGCTGCTGCTCGCGCCCGCGCCGTTCAATGCATCGGCCATCAACTCCCCGAACCACTCGACGAACGCGTTGAGCCGCCGGGAGCGGTGCCGTCGGTGCGGATACACGGCCGACACGTCCATCGGCTCGGCGCGATGGCCGGGCATCACGTCGACGAGCGCGCCGCTTGCCAGCAGATGCTCGACGTCGAAGCGCGGAATCTGGATCAGCCCCATTCCGGCGATACAGCTGGCGATATAGGTTTCGGCGTTGTTGACGATCACGCGGCTCGGCAGCGTCAGCACGTGCCGCTGCCCGTTGGCGCAGTATTCCCAGCCGAGCTCGCGCCCCGTCGTCGGCGACGCATAGCCGATCGCCCAGTGCCCGTGCGCGAGCGCATCCGGATGCTCGGGCACGCCGCATTCGCGCAGGTAGTCGGGGCTCGCGCAGTTGATCAGCGTGAACTGCCCGAGCGGCCGCACGACGAGGCTGCTGTCCGCGAGCCGCCCGACGCGGATCGCGCAATCGACGCCCTCCTGCACGAGATCGATCGCGCGGTCCGTCGAGCCGAGCGACAATTGCAGCTTCGGGTGGCGGCGAAACAGCGACGGCAGCGCGGGCGCCACGACGCGGCGCGCGATCCGGCTCGGCACGTCGACGTTCAGCCGCCCGACCACGTCGCGGTCGCGGCGCCGGAACAGGCGGTCGAGGTCGTCGGCTTCCGCGAGCAGGCGCCGGCCGCGTTCGACCAGCAGCGCGCCGTCGGCGGTCAGCTGCACCTGGCGTGTCGTGCGGTGCAGCAGCCGTGTGCCGAGTGCCGTCTCGAGCTGCAGGACGGCCGCCGACACGGTCGCGCGCGGCACGTCGAGCGCATGCGCGGCCTTGATGAAGCTGCCCATCTCGGCAACCTGCAGGAAGATCCTGACCTGATCCAGCTTGTCCATCGGCGGGAGACCCGGGTTCGAACGACGGTCGCCGCCGGCTCGCCGCGCATCGCGGCCAGCTTCGGCGGCACGGAGAAAACGGGCGCGCGGCCTCGTGGCTGCGCGCCCGTTCATTGTCCACGCAAACGCGCCAGTGCGGTGCGCCGCGCGGCCGCGGGCGGCCCGGTTACTTGGTCGTGTAGCCGCCGTTGATCAGGATCGTCTGGCCCGTGATCCACCAGCCGTCGGTCACGAGATGGCGGATGAACGGCACGACGTCCTCGATGTCGGTCAGCCCCGTCTTGCTGAACGGCGACAGCGCGGCGGCCGTCTTGTGATACGCGACCGCGTCGGCGCCTTCGGCCGGATAGAAGAACGGCGTGTCCATCGGCCCCGGCCCGACGGCCGTCACCGAAATGCCGCGTGCGCCGTACTCCTTCGACGCCGCGCGCGTGAAGTGCTCGACCGGCGCCTTCGATCCTTCGTACGCCGCGTAGAACGGCGTGAACGCGCCGAGCAGCGACGTCACGAGCGTGACGAGCTTGCCGTGATCCTCGAGATGCCGCCCGGCTTCCTTGATGAAGAAGAACGCCGACTTGCTGTTGACCGCGAACATCTCGTCGTACTCGGCTTCGCTGATCTCGGTGAACGGCTTCTTCAGCACCTTGCCGACCGTGTTGATCGCGATGTCGATCTTGCCGAAGCGCTGCTTCGCGTCGTCGAACAGCTTCTCGACCGCGGCCGCCGTCGTCAGGTCCGCCTGGAACGTCGCGGCCTCCGCGCCGGCCGCGCGCACCGCGGCGGCCGTTTCCTCGGCCTGCGCCTGCGACGCCGCGCTGTTGTAGTGAATCGCCACCGCCTTCGCGCCGTGGCCCGCCAGGTCCCGGGCGATCAGGCCGCCGAGATTCTTTGCGCCGCCTGCGATCAGGACGACCTTGTCTGCGAGCGTATGAGTTGCCACGGTTGACTCCTTTTTTCGTTGAACGAAGCTAGGAGTGTAGGCACACGCGCCCCGCCGATCAGCCGGCCGCGGCTGGATGGATTATCCAGAAAATCGATCCAGTCGAAGCCGCGCAAGGAGGTCTTCCGCACCGACGGCGACGCCGGATTCCGCTGTCGATCGCGCGGCCGGCGGCCGGCTCAGCGCGCGTACAGCGCCGCGTCGATCTTGCCGAGCAGCCACTGCATGCCGGCCAGATGCTGCTGGTCGTGGCTGCACAGGTAATGGACGAGCCCGCGCACGGTCAGCGAGCCGTAGCCGTCGAATTCGCCGGTACGCTCGAACTGTTCGGGCGTGAGGCGCGACAGCAGCGCCAGCGTCTCGCGCCGTGCGTCGCGGATCGCCGCGAGCACGTCGGACGCATACGCGTCGTCGTAGCGCCGCTGAACCGCGAGCGCGTCGCCGTCGATCGACACGAGCAGCGGCCGGTCTTCGTCGAGCATGCGCCGCAGCCGCACGTGATAGCCGTCGATCTCGATGTCGCGCACGTGGCAGAGCTGCCCGAGCGGCGAGAAATGCTCGCTCGGTATGCCGGCCCAGTCGTCGGGCGTCCAGCGCGCATAGCCGTCGGGCACGGCCGCGAAATGCGCTTCGAGTTGACGGGGGAAATCGGCGAGTGCGTCGAGCGTCGTCGGATTCATGCGGAAGACTCCCTGTCGGATAGAGGCGGGCAGCAACCCTGGCACAGGCCTGCCGCCCCCGTTGCGTCACTTCACGCCGAAGCCGTACGCGCCCTGCGTGCGATGCCCGTCGGTCGCGACGGCCACCCACTTCACCGTGTACGCGCCGGTGGCGAGCGCCGCGAGCGGCACCGTCATGCGCTTGCGGTTCGACGCGTCGATGCGCGCGCGGCCGTTCGACACCGTCTTGCCGTCGGCGTCGACGACGACGATCGAGCTGAATGCCGGCTCCAGCGGCTCGGTGAAGTCGATCGTGACGGCGGCCGGTGCGGCAGCCAGCATCGCGCCCGCCTCCGGGTCGCTCTTCGCGAGATGCGCGTGCGCGAACGCGGCCGACGAAACGGTTGCTGCGACGATGACGGCGGCCGCGTGGCGGCCGAACGGGAATGAATCGAAACGCATGAACTGTCCGTGAAGAATGGGCGGGCGCCGCGCACCGCACGGCGTTCCGGCAGCTTACCAGCGCATGCGCGTTCATGCCGGCCCTACGCCGCCGCTTGATAGAATGCGCGCGCTATGGATCTCGAAAGCATTCTCTACACCCAGGGCTTCGGCTCGCGCCGCCAGTGCCGCGGCCTGATCGAGGCGGGCCGCGTCGCCGTCGCGGGCGCCGCCGCGACCGACCCGGACGCCACCTTCGACACCGACGGCCTCGTGTTCGAGGTCGACGAGGCCGCATGGCCGTTCCATGCGCGCGCGTATCTCGCGCTCAACAAGCCGGCCGGCTACGAGTGTTCGCGCGATCCGCAGCACCATGCGAGCGTCTTCAGCCTGCTGCCGGCGCCGCTCGTCGCGCGCGGCGTGCAGTGCGTCGGGCGGCTCGACCAGGACACGACCGGCCTGCTGCTGCTGTCGGACGACGGCCAGTTCGTGCACGCGTACACGTCGCCGAAGCGGAAGGTGCCGAAGACCTACGTCGCGACCGTGCGCCACCCGCTCGACGACACGCAACTGCACGCGCTGCGCACCGGTGTGCAACTGCATGGGGAGCCGAAGCCGATCGCGGCCGTCGCCGCCGACGCCCGCACCCCGCACACGCTCGCGCTGACCGTCCTCGAAGGCAAGTACCACCAGGTCAAGCGGATGGTCGCGGCAGCGAGCAACCGCGTCGAATTGCTGCACCGCGAAAGGATCGGCGGCTTCACGCTGCCGGCCGATCTCGCGCCCGGCGCATGGCGCTGGCTCGACGAAGCCGACCTTTCCGCGCTGCGCAATCCCGTCGAAACCCTGTAAGGGAAAATCCGCACGACCGTTCGGTGTCCGGCCGCCTCTCGGCCGCAGGTTCCCCCGCTATACTGAAATCACAAGCTGCAAGAGCGGCGATGCAGGGGGAGACATCATGAACATCAACCATTCTTTCGAACTGTCGTCCGTGATGATCGCGTTCGCGGTCATCGGCGTCATCGTGATCGGCGGGCTGCTGGCCACGATGCATCTGAAGCACAAATATCACCCGAACCTGATCGGCGCGCTGATCGGTGCGCTGCTGTGCTTCCTGCTGATCGAGGCGTTACCGGCGCTCACCTGACGCGCTGCCCGGCGCGAGCGTTTGAAGGAAATCGTCTACGGTCGGATAGCGCAACGTCACGCACAATTCGGCCTTGAGCCGTGCGTTGGACAGGCGCCGCGACTCGCGCATGAAGGACAGCAGCGTCGGCTCGAGCAGGCGTTCGGCGTCCGCGCGGCTCACGCGCGGCGGCCTCGGCAGACCCAGCGCCTGCGCGACCCGGTCGAAATACTCTCCCATCCGCAGTTCGGTGTCGTCCGACGCGTGCACGACGCGCGCCGGCTTGCCGCGCTCGGCCGCACGACGCAGGATCGCCGCGAGATCGTCCGCGTGGATGTGGTTCGTGTAGACGTCGTCGGCCGGCTCGAGCGCCGGCGTGCCGCGCTCGAGCCGCGCGACCGGCAGACGGTTCGCCGCGTAGATGCCCGGAATGCGCACGATGCGCGCGGACAGCACGCCGCGCACCGTCGCCGCACGCAGTTGCCGCTCGGCCGACACGCGCCGGAACGCGCGCGGGTTCGCGGGGCGCAGCGGGTGCGTTTCGTCGATGCGCGCGCCGCCGCAGTCGCCGTAGACGCCCGTCGTGCTGGCATAGACGAGCCTCGGCGCGCGAAGACCGTCGGGTACAATACGCGCTGCCCGAACGGGCGCGCCGGCCTGTCGCGCCGCGGTGCGCAGCCGTCGGAGCCGGCCGACCGCCGGTGCCGTCGGAGACGGCCGACGCGCGGGCATGGACGTTGCGGCGATCAGCGCACGCGTGCGCCGGTCGTCGCGGCCGTCGGATGGCGGCGGCGCGAGATGCAGGATCGTGCGGGCGACGCCCGCGAGGCGACGGAGCGTCGCCGGGCGATCGAGATCGCCGACGATCGGCGTCGCGCCCGCGGCGCGCAATTCGCTGCGGCGAGCCGGGTGGCTCGTCAGCGCGAGGATGCGCAGGTCGGGGCGCGCGTCACGCCATTGCGCGACGCAGCGCATGCCGACGTCGCCGCAGCCGACGATCAATACGCGCGGCCGGCGCAGGATTCGTGTCGCGATCATGTTGGTTGCGAGATTCAGTAGCCGCCGTTGCGCGACGCGCAACGGTTTTGCATTGTAGCTGCCGTGCGCGACATGCACGGTCCCCCCATTTTGTTCTAGTTTGGTTCTATGGCATTCAACGTCACTCTCAAGCAAAGCGGCCGGCAATTCCAGGTCGAGTCGGACGAAACCGTGCTGGCGGCCGCGCTGCGCCAGAACGTCCACCTGCCGTACGGCTGCAAGAACGGCGCGTGCGGTTCCTGCAAGGGCCAGATCGTGTCGGGCCAGATCGAACAGGGCCCGCACGCCGCGTCGGCGCTGTCCAACGACGAACGCACGCGCGGCCTCGCGCTGCTGTGCTGCTCGAAGGCGCAATGCGATCTCGAGATCGACGTGCGTGAAATCGCCGGCGTCGACGGCGTGCAGGTCAAGAAGCTGCCGTGCCGCATCGCCGCGCTCGAACGCAAGGCGGACGACGTGATGGTCGTGAAGCTGCAGTTGCCTGCCAACGAACGCCTGCAGTACCTCGCGGGCCAGTACGTCGAGTTCATCCTGAAGGACGGCTCGCGCCGCAGCTACTCGATGGCGAACGCGCCGCACGAGGAAGGCCCGATCGAGCTGCACATCCGCCACATGCCGGGCGGCAAGTTCACCGACCACGTGTTCGGCGCGATGAAGGAGCGCGACATCCTGCGCTTCGAAGGCCCGCTCGGCACGTTCTTCCTGCGCGAGGATTCCGACAAGCCGATCGTGCTGCTCGCGTCGGGCACCGGCTTCGCGCCGATCAAGGCGATCATCGAGCACGTGAAGCATTCGGGCATCACGCGCCCGATGACGCTCTACTGGGGCGCGCGCCGCAAGAAGGACATCTACCTCGCCGAGCTCGCCGAGCAATGGGCGCGCGAGATCCCGAACTTCAAGTACGTGCCGGTCCTCTCCGAACCGGACGACGCCGACCAGTGGACCGGCCGCACGGGCTTCGTCCATCGCGCGGTGATCGAGGACCTGCCCGATCTGTCCGGCCACCAGGTGTACGCGTGCGGCGCGCCCGTGATGGTCGAATCCGCGCAGCGCGATTTCACGCAGCACCACGCGCTGCCGGCCGACGAGTTCTACGCGGACTCGTTCACGAGCGCCGCCGATCTCGCGCATCCGGTCTGAGCGCCGGGCGCCTGAACGCGCCCCGCTGCGCGCCGCCCGTGTCACATCCGTGGCATCGCGGCGGTTTACAGTGGGGCGCGGGATGCCTTATGCTTGCGCACATGAACCGCTTCCTGTCCGCTCTCCGACGTCGCCGCTCGCCGCTCCGCCCGGATGCCGCCGGCTCGTCACGGACTCGCGCGTAACCCTCCTCCGCTTCACCGGTTACGCACAAGCTGTTCGACCCACCAGCCACGGCCTTCCGTGGCTTTTTTATTGCCCGTTTCCCTTTCAACGCCCGCTGGAGTCTGCTGCCATGCCCCTGAACGATTACCCGATCGACTCGCTGATGTACATCACGAACCGCCCCGACATCGTGTTTACGCACGGCAAGGGTTCGTGGCTCTACGATCACACGGGCAAGCGCTATCTCGACTTCATCCAGGGCTGGGCCGTCAACAGCCTCGGCCACTGCAACGACGGCATCGTCGAGGCGCTGAAGACGCAGGCCGAAAAGCTGCTGAACCCGTCGCCGGCGTTCTACAACGAGCCGATGGCGAAGCTCGCGGGCCTGCTCACGCAGCACAGCGTGTTCGACAAGGTGTTCTTCACGAACAGCGGCGCCGAGGCGAACGAAGGCGCGATCAAGCTCGCGCGCAAGTGGGGCCGCAAGTTCAAGAACGGCGCGTACGAGATCATCACGTTCGACCACAGCTTCCACGGCCGCACGCTCGCGACGATGTCGGCCAGCGGCAAGCCGGGCTGGGACACGATCTACGCGCCGCAGGTGCCGGGCTTCCCGAAGGCCGAGCTGAACGACATCAACTCGGTCGAGAAGCTGATCACCGACAAGACCGTCGCCGTGATGCTCGAGCCGATCCAGGGCGAAGGCGGCGTGATCCCGGCGACGCGCGAATTCATGCAGGCGCTGCGCGCGCTGACGAAGCAGCACAACCTGCTGCTGATCGTCGACGAAGTGCAGAGCGGCTGCGGCCGCGCGGGCACGCTGTTCGCGTACGAGCTGTCCGGCATCGAGCCGGACATCATGACGCTCGCGAAGGGCATCGGCGGCGGCGCACCGCTCGGCGCGCTGCTGTCGAAGGCCGACGTCGCGGTATTCGAGGCCGGCGACCAGGGCGGCACGTACAACGGCAACCCGCTGATGACGGCGGTCGGCTATTCGGTGATCTCGCAGCTCGTCGCGCCCGGCTTCCTCGAAGGCGTGCGCGCGCGCGGCGAGTATCTGAAGCGCAAGCTGCTCGAGCTGTCGGAGGAACGCGGCTTCGAGGGCGAACGCGGCGAAGGCCTGCTGCGCGCGCTGCTGCTCGGCAAGGACATCGGCCCGCAGATCGTCGAGAAGGCGCGCGACATGCAGCCCGACGGCCTGCTGTTGAACGCCGCACGGCCGAACCTGCTGCGCTTCATGCCAGCGCTCAACGTGACGACCGACGAGATCGACCAGATGATGGCGATGCTGCGGTCGATCCTCGACACGCTGTAAGGAGGCCACCGCGATGGATGCCGCCGCCGATGCTGTCGCGATCCGCCCGTTCGAACGCGCCGACACCGATGCCGTGCTCGCGGTATGGCGCGACGCGTTCCCGCAGTACGACGAAGCCGGTGCGCCGCCGCACCGCGATCCGCTGCGATCGATCGAGCTGAAGCTCGCGACGCAGCCGGAACTGTTCTTCGTCGCGACGTGCGGCGCGCGCGTCGTCGGCACGCTGATGGCCGGTTTCGACGGACATCGCGGCTGGCTCTACTCGTTCGGCGTCGCGAACGACGCGCGCCGGCTCGGCGTCGGCCGTGCGCTGATCGCGCATGCGGAACGCGCGCTCGCCGCGCGCGGCTGCCTGAAGATCAACCTGCAGGTGCTGCCCGGCAACGACGACGCATGCCGCTTCTATGCGGCGCTCGACTATCGCGTCGAGGAGCGCATCTCGTTCGGCAAGACGCTGCCGGCCGCGTAAGACCGCCGCCGGCCGCGGCGCGATTCGGCGCGCGATCGGCCCCGCGTCCGGCAGCGGATCGCCGAGCGCGTCGGTCGGCACGATCAGACCCGCCACACGAAAAAAAACCGCCACGGTTTCCCGTGACGGCTTTTCGACAGCCCGGCTGCGCCATGCGCGGCCGGGCCCGTTCATTCGATCGCTTACTCGCCCAGATACGCGGCGCGCACCTTCGGATCGTCGAGCATCTGCTTCGCGTCGCCTTCCATCGTGACCATGCCCGAATCCATCACGTAGCCGCGGTCGGCCGCCTGCAGCGCGAGGCGTGCGTTCTGCTCGACCAGCAGCACCGTGATGCCCTCCTTCGAGATCTCGCGCACCACTTCGAAGATCTTCTCGACCATGATCGGCGACAGACCCATCGACGGCTCGTCGAGCAGCAGCAGCTTCGGCTTCGACAGAATCGCGCGCGACATCGCCAGCATCTGCTGCTCGCCGCCCGACAGCGTGCCCGCGAGCTGCGTCGCCCGCTCCTTCAGGCGCGGGAAGAAGCCGAACATCCGGTCGACGTCCTTCTTGATCTGCTCGTTGTCGTTGCGCAGGTACGCGCCCATCTGCATGTTCTCGATGATCGACATCCGCGCGAAGATCCCGCGGCCTTCCGGCACCATCGCCAGGCCGCGCTTGAGCAGCTCGTGCGGCGGGATGCCCTTGATCGACGTGCCGTCGTACTCGATGTCGCCCGCCGAGTACGGCTTCAGGCCCGTGATCGCCTTCATCGTCGTGGTCTTGCCGGCGCCGTTCGCACCGATCAGCGTCACGAGCTCGCCCTGACGGACTTCCATGTCAACGCCCTTGACGGCCTGAATGCCGCCGTAGTTGACCTGCAAGCCCTTGATTTTCAACATTGCCGCTGCCATCAGTGCACCCCTGCGCCGAGATATGCCTCAATCACCTTCGGATTCTTCTGCACGTCCTGCGGCAGACCCTCGGCGATCACCTTGCCGTAATCGAGCACCGTCATCCGGTTGCACAGCCCCATCACGAGCTTCACGTCGTGCTCGATCAGCAGAATCGTGCGGCCGTCCGAGCGGATCTTGTCGAGCAGGCGCGTGAGTTCGACCTTCTCGGTCGCGTTCATCCCGGCTGCCGGCTCGTCGAGCGCGAGCAGCTTCGGGTCGGTGGCCAGTGCACGGGCGATTTCCAGACGACGCTGGTGACCGTACGACAGGTTGCGCGACGTGTAGTCGGCGTACTGCAGCACGCCGACGTAGTCGAGCAGCTCGATCGCGCGTTCCTTGATCTCGCGCTCTTCCTGGCGTTCGGCCGGCGTCTGGAACACCGCGCCGAGCAGCCCGTGCTTGGTGCGCACGTGGCGGCCCACCATCACGTTCTCGAGCGCCGTCATCCCGCCGAACAGGCGGATGTTCTGGAACGTGCGCGCGATGCCGGCCTTGGCCACTTGGTGCACGGCCGTCGGCGTGTAGTTCTGGCCGTCCAGCTTGAAGTCGCCGGAGTCCGGCGTGTAGAGGCCCGTGATCACGTTGAAGAACGTGGTCTTGCCGGCGCCGTTCGGGCCGATCAGCCCGTAGATCTCGCCTTCCTTGATCTGCAGGCCGACGTCGGACAGCGCCTGCAGCCCGCCGAAGCGCTTGTTCACGCCCGAGACGGACAGTCGGATTTGCTTGTCGCTCATGTGGTTATCCCCTTGTCCGTAGGTTAAGCGCGCACCGGCTTCTTGCTGTTGCGCTTCGCCAGTTTCGCGATCTTGTCCTCATGCTTCGGCGCGGGCCACAGGCCTTCCGAGCGGTACAGCATGATGATGACCATCGCGAGGCCGTACAGCGCCTGACGGATCACTTCCGTATCGACGATGTCATGACCGAACAGCGCATGCTGCAGCGGGCTCATCGTCGAGCGCAGGAATTCCGGGAAAATCGCGAGCAGCACCGCACCCAGGATCACGCCCGGGATGTGGCCCATGCCGCCGAGCACCACGCAGGCGAGCACGACGATCGATTCCCAGAACGTGAACGACTCGGGCGACACGAAGCCCTGGAACGCGCCGAACATCGAGCCCGACAGGCCGCCGAACGACGCGCCCATCGCGAACGCGAGCAGCTTCACGTTACGGGTGTTGATGCCCATCGCCTTCGCGGCGATCTCGTCTTCGCGGATCGCGGCCCACGCGCGGCCGATACGCGAGTGCTGCAGACGCGTACACACCCAGATCACCAGCAGCGAGCAGAGCACGAACAGGTAGTAGTACATGTACACCGACGGCAGCTGGAAGCCGAACAGCGAGTGCGTCTGCGACAGGTTGAAGCCGCCGACGTGCACCGGATCGATGCCCGTGATCCCCTTCGGGCCGTTGGTGATGTTCACCGGACGGTCGAGGTTGTTCATGAAGATCCGGACGATTTCACCGAAGCCGAGCGTGACGATCGCCAGGTAGTCGCCGCGCAGGCGCAGCGTCGGCGCACCGAGCAGGATCCCGAAGGTCGCCGCGAGCGCCATCGCGATCGGCACGATGATCAGGAACGGCACGTGCAGCCCGTTCGGCGCGAGCGCCGCGATCCACTCGAACTGCGAGGTCAGGTGCGGCGAGCTCAGCAGCGCGGCCGTATAGGCGCCCACCGCGTAGAACGCGATGTAGCCGAGGTCGAGCAGGCCGGCGAAGCCCACCACGACGTTCAGGCCCAGCGCGAGCATCACGTACAGCATTGCGAAGTCGAGCACGCGGACCCAGTAGTTGCCGCCGGCCGAGCCGATCACGATCGGCGCGGCGATCACGAGGACGGCAGTGAGCAGGCCGATGACGACGGTCTTGGCGGTGTTGCGCTCTTCGACGAGCGACGTCGACGATTCGATCGGTTGAATGGATGTCATGTTGTTTGCTCCCCTTCCGTTACGCGCGGTCCGCGACACGTTCGCCCAGCAGGCCCGACGGACGGAACACCAGCACGATGATCAGCACGACGAAGGCGAACACGTCCTGGTAGTTGCTGCCGAACACGCCGCCCGTGAGGTTGCCGATGTAGCCGGCCCCGAGCTGCTCGATCAGGCCGAGCAGCACGCCGCCGACCATCGCGCCGCCGAGGTTGCCGATCCCGCCGAGCACCGCGGCCGTGAACGCCTTCATGCCGGGGATGAAGCCCATGTAGAAGTGCACGTTGCCGTATTCGGACGCGATCATCACGCCGGCCAGCGCGGCGAGCGCGGAGCCGATCATGAACGTGGCGGAGATCACGAAGTTCGGGTTCACGCCCATCAGGCTTGCCGTATTCGGGCTTTCGGCGATCGCGCGCATCGCGCGGCCGAGCTTGGTCTTGTGCACGAGCAGCAGCAGGCCGCCCATCACGATGAACGCCACCGCGATGATCACGATTTCGGTGACCGAGATCACGGCGCCGGGCGTCGTGTCGGTGGCCTTGATCACGTTGATCGGGTCGGTCGGCAGCAATTGCGGGAACGGCAGCGGGTTGCGCGACCAGATGATCATCGCGGCCGTCTGCAGCAGGATCGACACGCCGATCGCGGTGATCAGCGGGGCGAGGCGCGGCGCGCGGCGCAGCGGCCGGTACGCGACGCGCTCGATCGTGAAGCCGACGAACGCACAGACGACCGCGGCGATGCCCAGGCCGATCGTCAGCGTCGCGACGTTGCCGAGTCCGGGAAAGTGGTTCTGCAGCACGGTGATCGCCGACAGCGCGACCATCGCGCCGATCATCAGCACGTCGCCGTGCGCGAAGTTGATGATGCCGAGAATGCCGTACACCATCGTGTATCCCAACGCGATGATGGCGTACACACTGCCGAGCACCAGCCCGTTGAGAACCTGCTGGACGAAAATATCCATTTAAAGCTCCTTGGCCCGTGCTGCCGGAGGACGTTGCGCCCCGCGGGTAAGCGAGGAATCGCGCCTTCTCGGCGGCACTGCGGGTACTAGTCGATACCGGTAAGGGTGGATCGTCCCGGCGCGCGCCGCCCGGCCTGTACGGCCGGACCTGCCGCCGGAGCGGATACAAAAACGGCACCGCACTGTTCCGGTGCCGTCATGAGTCCCGTCGCTAAATCGTCACGACATCGAGGACGGTGTTCGTGGCCTCCTTGAAGTCGTGGGGCAGCATGCCGAGACGGCCGTCATCCGGTTTCCCGGCATCCGTGCCTTGGCCCGTCCAGTGCCATGCAAGCATCGCGCCAGGACGGATCGGATTCCGCGCCGCATCGCCCGGGAAGGCGTTGCGACGGGCGCGCCCGACTTTCGTCAGGACTGCATCGGAATCCATCGTACGAACCAGGCTGCGCGCCGCGACACGGTCGGTCGCGGCAGCGCGCTGTTTCGTCGAATCGAATTGAAGGGGAGACAATGGCTTCGGCACGCTACCGGCAGCGCCGCGATCGTCCGCCATCCGTGGACCCGCCACTTGCCGCGCTACAACCTGCATGCCCGCTGCCGGCCCGATCGCCAGGCCATGCGTGTTGATTTCCTCGATCGTCAAACGTGCCCCGTTTTCCTTGTCCCTGCCCAGTTGCGCGATACGGCGCGCCGATGGCGCCGCAGGTCCGGTTCCGGCGACGCGCACGCCGGTGGCCGCCGGTGCCGCGTACACCGCAGCCTCCCTGGCCGCCCCGCCGTCGCTCTTTTTGCTGCAGCCGGCAAACATTGCAACCGGTGCGGCGACGGACACGGCGTAAGCCAACTTCACATGCATCGAATGGTCTCCCGCGCCTTGCCAAAACCCGTTTCAAAGCCATTCCGGCTTGAAAACGGGCGCATTGTAACTCCATTTATAGGACGCCAATAATCCTGATTCGATGGGGTTTTCCTGCATTGCAACCAATTTTGAGACACGATTGGGCGCGCCCGGAGCAACCGGGTTGCACCATGCTTGGGAATAACGGTTGCGATGTGAATTTCTAGGCACAAAAAAAGCGCGCCGACGGGCGCGCTTCGGTATTCCGCTGGGTGCGATGCGGCAATCAGGCCGCGGGCGGCAGGTTCAACCCGCGCGGCAGCGGAAACGACACGTTTTCCTCGATGCCCTCGAGTGCGCGGACGTTGCGCACGCCGAGCTCGCGCAGCCGCGCGATCACGGCCTGGGCGAGCACTTCGGGCGCCGACGCGCCGGCCGTCACGCCGATGCGGCGCTTGCCGGCAACCCATGCCGGATCGATCTGATCCGGCGCATCGACCATGTACGCGGCCACCCCGCGCTTTTCGGCCACTTCGCGCAGCCGGCTCGAGTTCGAGCTGTTCGGACTGCCGACCACGATCACGACGTCGCACTGCGGCGCCATGAACTTCACCGCATCCTGCCGGTTCTGCGTCGCGTAGCAGATGTCCTGCTTCTTCGGCTCGCGGATCTTCGGATACTTCGCCTTCAGCGCGCCGATGATCTCGGCCGCGTCGTCGACGGACAGCGTCGTCTGCGTGACGAGCGCGATGCGCTCGGGATCGGCGAGCTCGAGCTTCTGCACGTCCTCGACGCTTTCGACGAGATGCATGCCCCGCTCGACCTGGCCCATCGTGCCTTCGACCTCGGGATGGCCCTTGTGTCCGATCATGACGATGTCGACGCCGTCCTGGCGCATCTTCGCCACTTCGACGTGCACCTTCGTGACGAGCGGGCAGGTTGCGTCGTAAATGCGCAACCCGCGCACGTCCGCCTCGTCGCGCACGGCTTTCGACACGCCGTGCGCACTGAAGATCACGGTGTTGCCGGCCGGCACTTCCTCGAGTTCCTCGACGAAGATCGCGCCCTTCTTCTTCAGATCCTCGACCACGTACTTGTTGTGGACGATTTCGTGACGCACGTAGATCGGCGCACCGTGCATCGCGATGGCGCGCTCGACGATCTCGATCGCGCGGTCGACGCCCGCGCAGAAACCGCGCGGCTGGGCCAGCAGGATTTCGGCGTCGGCGGCGACGGTCTGCGCGGACAGCGTATCGGTGGTACTCATGATTACAGGATTCCGATGATTTTCACTTCGAACGTGAGCGCCTGGCCCGCGAGCGGATGATTGAAGTCGAACAGCGCCGAGGTCTCGCTGACTTCCTTCAGCACCCCCGCGTAGCGGCCGCCATCCGGTGCGTTGAACTCGATGAGCTCGCCCGGCGTGAAATCGTCGCCGACCATCCCGTTCTCGCGCAGCGTCGACAGCGTCACGCGCTGAAGCATGTCGGGATTGCGGGGGCCGAACCCCTGATCGGGCGCTAGCTGAAAAGTCGAGTGGTCGCCGACCCTGAGCCCGAGCAGAATCTGTTCCAGCGACGGCGCCAGTTGCCCCGCGCCCAGCAACAGCGTGGCCGGCTTGTCCGAGAAGGTGTTGACGATGTCGGCGCCGTCGGCCAGTGCCAGCCGGTAATGCAACGTGACGTGGGAACCGGGCTTCACTTCGGATAGATCGATGAGGCTCATGAATTACTCGTTCGGTCGGCGCCCGCTACGGCCGAATGGCCCGGCGCAAAGCCAATATTGTAAGTCACCTGAGCGTGCAAGGCGGAAAGTGCGACGACGTCGCGCACGCCGCCCGCCGCCAATGGAGTTCAGACCATGCTGTCACCCCGCCTCATCCTGCCGTCGGCCGAATGCCGCGACACCAGCGATGCGCCGGCCGATCCGCCCGCCCGCGTCATCCCGATCAACCGGCGCAGGCGCCGACCGGGCGACTGGCGGCCGGAGCGGCCGCGCGAGCGGCTGCTGGAACGCGGGCCGGCCGCGCTGACCGACGACGAACTGATCGCGCTGCTGCTCGGCACGGGCAAGCCCGGTCACGACGTATTCGTCATCGCCCGCGATCTGATCAAGCAGTACAAGTCGCTGCGCGGATTGCTCGAAGCGGGCGCCGACGATTTCGAGGCGCACCCCGGCATCGGCCCCGCGCGCTCCGCGCGGCTGGTCGCGGTCACCGAGATCGCCCGGCGCATGCTGGAGGAGAAGGCACGGGACGGCATGCAGATCGATTCGCCCGGCGCCGTCGAGGATTGCCTGCGAATGAAGATCGGCACGCTCCCGCACGAAGTATTCGTCGCGGTCTATCTGGACGCCCGCAACCGCATGATCGACATGGAGGAACTCGCGCGCGGCTCGCTCACGCGGATGGCCGTCTATCCGCGCGAGATCGTGCGCCGCGCGATGCAACAGAACGCCGCGGCGCTGATCGTCGCGCACAACCATCCGTCGGGCGCGGTGCAGCCGAGCGCGGAAGACCGCCGCCTGACGCGCGTGCTGAAAGACGCGCTCGAGCTCGTCGACGTGCGGCTGCTCGATCACGTCGTCGTCGGCGTCAGCGATACTTTCTCGTTCGCGCGGGCCGGTTGGCTGTAGACTGTGGCGCGGCAGCCCGTCCCAGGGCGCCGCAACGGCGAAGCGAAATTAGGTTTGATTTTTCTGAACTTTTTCTGCTAGAATCGCCGTCTGTCTTTTTTCCAACCAGTTCTAGCCATCGAAGGGCCTTGTCTGTAAGGGCTACGGCGTTCTGAGTGCAGCCATGGATCACGTGGCGGTGCGATGGAACCTTCACCGGCGATCGAACCCCGAATTTAGCGTATTAGGAGTGCTCTCATGGCACGCGTATGCCAAGTAACTGGGAAAGCGCCGATGAGCGGCAACAACGTTTCCCACGCCAACAACAAGACGAAGCGCCGCTTCCTGCCGAACCTGCAAAACCGCCGGTTCTGGGTGGAGAGCGAAAACCGCTGGGTGCGTCTGCGCGTCTCGAACGCCGGCCTGCGCCTGATCGACAAGAACGGCATCGATTCCGTGCTCGCTGACCTGCGCGCACGCGGCGAAGCCTAAGCCCAAGGAGCACAATCATGGCAAAAGGCGCCCGCGACAAGATCAAGCTCGAGTCGACCGCTGGTACGGGTCACTTCTACACGACCACGAAGAACAAGCGCAACATGCCGGAAAAGATGGCGATCAAGAAGTTCGATCCCGTCGTCCGCAAGCATGTGGAATACAAAGAAACCAAGATCAAGTAATCTCCGGTTTCTGCCAGCTTGACGGTGACCGAAAAGCCCCGCACATGCGGGGCTTTTTGTTTTGCGCGCACGCGCGGGCCCCCGACGCGGTATGCTCTCCCCTTTCCGCGGCGACAGCCGACGGAACGCAAGATCAAAAAGCGTAACGATGGAGATGCAGCATGAAATTCGACGTGGCGATCGTCGGCAGCGGCCTGGCAGGGCTGTCGGTCGCACTCAATCTGGCCAGCACGCGACGTGTCGCGCTGATCGCGAAACGTTCGATGATGGAGGGGGCGAGCGATAACGCGCAGGGCGGCATCGCAGCGGTCCTCGACTCGGCGGACAGCATCGAGAACCACGTCGACGACACGCTGGTCGCCGGTGGCGGCCTGTGCGACGAAGGCGCGACGCGCTACATCGTCGAGCACGGCCGCGAAGCGATCGAATGGCTGATCTCGCAAGGCGTGCCATTCACGAAGGACGACGCGGCCGAACTCGGCTTTCACTTGACGCGCGAAGGCGGTCACAGCCACCGCCGGATCATCCATGCGGCCGATGCGACCGGCCATGCGGTGCTCGCGACACTGTCGGAGCGGGCGCGCCAGCATCCGAACATCACGTTCCTCGAAAACCACCACGCGATCGACCTGATCACGTCGGACCGGCTCGGGCTGCCCGGCCGCCGCTGCCACGGCCTGTATGCGCTCGACGTCGACAACGACCGCACGATCACGATCGAGGCGCCGCACACGGTACTCGCCACCGGTGGCGCGGGCAAGGTCTACCTGTACACGACGAACCCCGATACCGCGACCGGCGACGGCATCGCGATGGCATGGCGTGCCGGCTGCCGCGTGTCGAACATGGAATTCATCCAGTTCCACCCCACCTGCCTGTTCCATCCATACGCGAAATCGTTCCTGATTTCGGAAGCCGTGCGCGGCGAAGGCGGCCTGCTGAAGCTGCCCGACGGTACGCGCTTCATGCCCTCGCACGATCCACGCGCCGAGCTCGCGCCGCGCGACATCGTCGCACGCGCGATCGACTTCGAGATCAAGAAGCGCGGGATCGACTGCGTGTATCTCGACATCAGCCATCAGCCGGAAGCATTCCTGCGCGAGCACTTCCCGACGATCCATGCGCGCTGCCTCGAATTCGGCATCGACATCGCGAAACAGCCGATCCCCGTCGTGCCGGCCGCGCACTATACGTGCGGCGGCGTCGTCACCGATCTCGCGGGCCGCACCGATCTCGCCGGCCTGTATGCGGTCGGCGAAACGTCGTACACGGGGCTGCACGGCGCGAACCGGCTCGCGAGCAACTCGCTGCTCGAATGTCTCGTGATCGGCCGCGCGGCAGCCGGGGCGATCGAGGCCGCCGGCTTCGACGCCGACACGCCGGCCGCGCTGCCCGCCTGGGACGAAAGCCGCGTGTCGGACGCGGACGAGGAAGTCGTCGTGGCGCACAACTGGGACGAATTGCGCCGCCTGATGTGGAACTACGTCGGCATCGTGCGCACCGACAAGCGTCTCGAACGCGCGAAGCACCGGCTGTCGCTGCTGCGCGACGAAATCCACGAGTACTACGCGAACTTCCGCGTGACGCGCGATCTGCTCGAACTGCGCAACCTCGTCGACGTGGCAACGCTGATCGTGAAGAGCGCGTACTCGCGCCGCGAAAGCCGCGGGCTGCACTACAGCCGCGACTGGCCGCATACGCTGCCGAAGGCGCTGCCGAGCGTGCTCACGCCGCGCTCGCGCCGCTAAGCGGCGCGCCGCCCTTCCCGGCTGCGGCCGCACAAGAAAAAGGCCGTTGGCGTTTGCGCGCCAACGGCCTTTTTGTCCGATCGGACGCGAATCGGTCAGTCGACGATCCGCATCGAATAGTCCGTCGCCCGCACGTCCTTCGTCAGCGCGCCGATCGAGATGCGATCGACGCCCGTCTCCGCGAACGTGCGCACCGTATCGAAATTGACGCCCCCGGACACTTCGAGCACGGCCTTGCCGGCCGCGACGCGTACCGCTTCGCGCATCATGTCCAGCGTGAAGTTGTCGAGCAGCACCGATTGCGCGCCATGCGCGAGTGCCGTGTCGAGCTGCGCAAGCGTCTCGACTTCGATCTGCACCGGCACGCCCGATTCGAGCGCGAACGCCGCATCGAGGGCTTCACCGACGCCGCCTGCCGCCGCGATGTGGTTCTCCTTGATCAGGATGCCGTCGTACAGCGCGAGACGCTGGTTCTCGCCGCCGCCCACCCGGACCGCGTACTTCTGCGCGAGCCGCAGCCCCGGCAGCGTCTTGCGCGTATCGAGGATCTTCGCGCGCGTACCTTCGACACGATCGACGTAACGGCGCGTCGCCGTCGCGACGCCCGACAGCAGCTGCAGGAAGTTCAGCCCGTTGCGCTCGGCCGTCAGCAACGCGCGCGCCGGCCCCTCGAGTTCGCACACGGCCGAATCGGGCATCATCCGGTCGCCTTCGCGATAGCGCCATTGCACGACGATCGACGGATCGATCCGCGCGATCACGGCCTCGAACCACGGCACGCCGCACAGCACGGCTTCCTCGCGCACGATGATCCGCGCACGGCGGCGCTCGGCGGCCGGCACGAGCCGCCCGGTCTGGTCGCCGGCACCGACGTCCTCGGCGATCGCGTCGGCCACGTTGCGCGCGATCGCTTCGTCGAATGCCGCCCCGTATTGGGCGCGGACGGCGTCGAACAGCGGGGAGACGGCGTTGCTCATGCGGCCCCCACGTTCGCGAACAGCTGCTGGTCGCGCTGCAGGTCGCCGCTCGCCTGCACGCGCTTCTTGTGCGCGGCCGCGAATTCGAGCATCCGGTCGATCGGCAAGCGCGCGCGTTCGCCGATCGCGGGATCGACGAAGATCTGGTTGTGACCGCGCTCGAGCACGTCGGCGAGGTTCGCGAGGCCGTTCATCGCCATCCACGGGCAGTGCGCGCAGCTCTTGCAGGTCGCGCTGTTGCCGGCCGTCGGCGCGGCGATGAAAGTCTTGCCGGGCGCGGCAAGCTGCATCTTGTGCAGGATGCCGAGGTCGGTCGCGACGATGAAGCGCTTCGCGTCGAACTTGACGGCCGCGTCGATCAGCTGCGTGGTCGAGCCGACGACGTCGGCCTGCGCGACGACGTTTTCCGGCGATTCCGGATGCACGAGCACCTTCGCGTCCGGATATTCGGCGCGCAGCAGGTCGAGCTCGATGCCCTTGAACTCGTCGTGGACGAGGCACGAGCCCTGCCACAGCAGCATGTCGGCGCCGGTTTTCTTCTGGATATAGCTGCCGAGATGGCGGTCCGGCGCCCAGATGATCTTTTCGCCGCGCGCGTGCAGGTCGGCCACGATCTCGAGGCCGATCGACGACGTGACCATCCAGTCCGCGCGCGCCTTCACGGCCGCGCTGGTGTTCGCGTAGACGACCACGGTACGGTCCGGATGCGCATCGCAGAATGCCGAGAATTCGTCGACCGGGCAGCCGAGGTCGAGCGAACAGGTCGCGTCGAGATCGGGCATCAGGATGCGCTTGTTCGGGCTCAGGATCTTCGCGGTCTCGCCCATGAAGCGCACGCCGGCGACGACCAGCGTCTGCGCGTCGTGATCGCGGCCGAAGCGGGCCATTTCGAGCGAATCCGCCACGCAGCCGCCCGTTTCGTCGGCCAGTTCCTGCAGTTCGGCATCCACGTAGTAGTGGGCGACGAGCACGGCCTTTTCACGGGTGAGCAATGTCTTGATGCGCGCCTTCAGCGCAGCGCGCTCCTCGGCGGACGGCGCATCGGGCACCTTGGCCCATGCTTGCCCGACGCTACAGACGGTGCCTGCCGACACCGGCCGGTCGTACTCGACGGATTTGATCGTCGATTGCATCTCCATATCTCCTGTCGACCCAAGTTAGCGCTTCAGCGCTTACTTGGGTCCCATGCTTCGCGGTCGGCCCAAGTTAGCGCTTTAGCGCTTACTTGGGTCCATGCTTCGCGGTCGGTGTGAGCGGTTTTTCGGCCCTGACGCGGCACCCAAACTTCACACCAATTCCGGCGCCTGGGCCATCCTGCAAAAACCAGCCGCCCAAATGAAAAAACCCCGCCAACGCGGGGTTTGTGACGTCCTGAGATTCTAATCGATTTCGAATCAGGCGTAGCGGCGCAGGCGCGTCGCGAATTCCTGCAGCGCCTTGATGCCGCTTTGTTCTGCGCGATGGCACCAATCCTGTAATTGCGCGAGAAGCTGTTCGCGCGACGCGGTCGAACGGTCCCAGATCGCGGCGAGATCCTGGCGCAGCTGGAAGTACGTATGCAGCTTCTGGCTGTTCGCGAAGATTTCCGGCAGCAGCTTCTTCTGCGGCTCGTCGAGGCCGTCGGCGTCCTTGTGGAACCACTTGCGCGCGCTGCGCATCAGCTGGTACTTCTCGCTCGAACCGAGTTCCTTCAGGTGCGCGAGCTCCTGGCGGTAGGCACGCTTGACGGCCTTGCCGTAGCGAGCCATCACTTCGTAGCGGTTCGACAGCACGGCCTGCAGCGTTTCCTGGTCGAGCACCGTCTTAGGCTTGTTCAGACGCGGCGTGGGCGCGACCTTCTTCACCTTCGCGAGACCGAATGCCGACATGATGCGGATGTACATCCAGCCGATGTCGAACTCGTACCACTTGTTCGACAGCTTCGCCGACGTCGCGAACGTATGGTGGTTGTTGTGCAGTTCCTCGCCGCCGATCACGATGCCCCACGGGAACAGGTTCGTGCTCGCGTCGGCCGAGTTGAAGTTGCGATAGCCCCAGAAGTGACCGAAGCCGTTGACGACGCCCGCCGCCCAGAACGGAATCCACACCATCTGCACGGCCCACACGGTCAGGCCGAGCACGCCGAACAGCGCGACGTCGATGACCATCATCAGGCTCACGCCGAGAATCGGGTACTTCGAGTAGACGTTGCGTTCGATCCAGTCGTTCGGCGTGCCGTGGCTGAACTTGCGCATCGTCTCTTCGTTCTTCGCTTCCGCGCGATACAGCTCGGCGCCCTCGAGGAACACCTTCCAGATGCCGCGCGTCTGCGGGCTGTGCGGATCTTCCTCGGTCTCGCACTTCGCGTGATGCTTGCGGTGAATCGCGGCCCACTGGCCGGTCAGCATGCCGGTGGTCATCCACAGCCACAGGCGGAAGAAATGGCTCGCGATCGGATGCAGCTCCAGCGCGCGGTGCGCCTGGCAGCGGTGCAGGTAGACCGTCACGCCGATGATCGTGACGTGCGTGACGGCGAGCGCGAACAACGCGACCTGCCACCACGAAAAATGCAGGAGCCCGTGGGAAAGAAAATCGAGCAGGGAATTCAACAAGGCAGTTACCTGTGATGAGAGCGACGCCCGTTGGCGTCAGAAGAATGAAAGCATACCGCGTGTAGACCAGAATTTTACTTCAACCGTTCCAAGTCTTTGTAAAAAATGAACATTTTCTTGCCCTCACGCAATCCGCGCGGTCCATGGGCGGACTGGGAAAGGCCTGCGATCCGGTTTCGACCGCGAAATCGGTACGATTGACCGGCCGCGAGCGCTATGCCGCCGGCGCGCGCGCGCCCAGCGCACCGTTGGCGGCAGCCGGATCGCGCCCGGCCGCCGCGCCGGCCGCGGGAAAGCCGTCCGGCAGTCCGACCACGCGCACTTCGCGCTGCGGAAACGGAATGGAAATCCCGTGCTCGCCGAACAGCCGCCAGATGTTGCGGTTCACGCTCGAGCGCACGCCCGACGTGCCTTTCGCCGCATCCTCGATCCAGAAACCCAGCTCCAGGTCGATCCCGTCCGCGCCGAAACTCGCGAGGTACGGCGTCGGCGCCGGCTCGGCCAGCACGCGCGGCACGTCCTTCGCGGCTTCGGCAAGCAATGCGAGTGCCTGCTCGACGTCGCTCGTGTAGGCGACCTGCACCGCGACCTTCGCGTAGCCGCGCGTCAGGTACGACGACTGGTTCTGCACGACGTCGGTGATCAGCTTCTCGTTCGGGATCAGCGTCTCGTTGCCGTCGAGGCCGCGCACGACCGTGTAGCGCGTGCGGATCTGCGTGACGACGCCCTGCAGCCCGCCGACGCTGATCGCATCGCCGAGCCGCAGCGAGCGGTCGAGCAGGATGATGAAGCCCGACACGTAGTTGCTCGCGATCTTCTGCAGCCCGAACCCGAGGCCGACGCCCACCGCGCCGCCGAACACGCCGAGCACCGTCACGTCGATACCGACGAGCGACAACCCGATCAGGATCGCCGCGAACACGAGCAGCGCGCGGCCGACCCGCGACAGCACGACCTTCAGGTTCGCGTCGAGCGTGCTCGCGCGCGACAGGCGATCCTCGAGCACCGAGCCGAGCCACATCGCGACCATCAGCGTCACGCACACCCACAGCGCGCCGGAGATCACCGACAGCAGCGTGAGGTGCGCGGTCGCGACCCGGAACTGCACGCTGTCGAGCCAGCCGAGCACGTCGCGCTGGATGCCGAGCACGGTCATCACCATCGCGGCCCACACGACGGTCGACACGATCTTCTCGACGACCGACAGCCACGCGTGCGTGTGGCCGTCGCGCGCGAACACGCGCCGCGCGAAGAAGAACAGCACGTAGATCAGCCCGATGCCGAACAGCGGCACGAGCGCGAGCGACAGCAGCGACGTCGACATGAACGGCTCGAACGCGAGCTGCGCGCCGCCGACGAACACGCCGCCGAACAACGGAAACAACGCACGCTTCAGGCTTTGCGCGCCCGCGCCCGGCGCGCGTCCGGCTGCCCGGCGCCGCGCATCGATCCGAGCGTGCACGAAGCGCGCGGCCACCCACGCGAGACACAGCGCACCGACGAGAATCGCCGCCTGCCAGATCATCACCGGCTGGTGGAAATCGCGAATCACCGATGCCAGCCGGCGCGACAGCAGGCGGCTCTGCAGACTCTCCATCGTCCGTCCGGCCAGCCGTTACTGCGCGGCGCGGCGTTCGAGCACCGCGGCGAAGAAGCCGTCCGTCGCGTGACGGTGCGGCCACAGCGACAGGTAGTCGCCCGTCTCGAGTTCGACGCGCTGGTCGGCCAGCACCTTCTGCGCCGGCACCAGCACGAACTCGGGATGATCGGCGAGGAACTGTTCGACGATGCGCTCGTTCTCGGCATCGAGCACGCTGCAGGTCGCGTAGACGAGCCGGCCGCCCTTCTTCACGAGGCGCGCGGCGCTCGCGAGGATCGACGCCTGCTTCGGCGTCAGCTCGTCGATCGCGGTGCGCGTCTGGCGCCACTTCAGGTCGGGATTGCGGCGCAGCGTGCCGAGGCCGCTGCACGGCGCGTCGACCAGCACGCGGTCGATCTTGCCGGCGAGCCGCTTGACCTTCGCGTCGTGCTCGCTGTCGATCAGCACCGGGTTCACGTTCGACAGCCCGCTGCGCGCGAGGCGCGGCTTCAGCTTCGCGAGGCGCTTCTCCGACACGTCGAACGCATAGAGGCGCCCCGTCGAGCGCATCATCGCGCCGAGCGCGAGCGTCTTGCCGCCCGCGCCCGCGCAGAAATCGACGACCATTTCGCCGCGCCGCGGCGCGACCAGCGAGCACAGCAGCTGGCTGCCTTCGTCCTGCACCTCGATCGCGCCTTCCTCGAACAGCTTCAGGCGCGTCAGCGCCGGCTTGCCGACCACGCGCACGCCGAACGGCGCGAACGGCGTCGCGCCCGCATCGATGCCGCTCGCGCGCAGCGCGTCGATCACCTGGTCGCGGGTCGCCTTCTGCGCGTTGGCACGCAGGTCGAGCGGCGCCGGGTAGTTCAGCGCGGCGGCGAGCTGCGCGAGCTCCTCGGCGTCGAAACGGGCCGACAGCGCCTGGTGAATCCAGTCGGGCAGGTTCGTGCGGATGCGCACCGGCAGGCTCGCCGGATCGATCTTCGACACGTGTTCGAGCCATGCCGACTCGGTGTCGGACAGGAACGGCTTCAGCGCATTGCGACCGACCGTCTGCATCAGGCCCAGCAGCGTGAGGCGCCGCGCGGGCGTGCCGGTGCCGCTCTCGGCCAGATGCGAAAACTCCATCTTCCGGCGCAGCACCGCGAACACGGCCTCGGCGATCACGCCGCGCTCCGCATGCCCGAGCTTCGGGTGCGCACGGAAGAACCGGCTCGTCGTCGCGTCGGCGGGGCCGGCGAATTTCAGCACCTCGGCCAGCAAAGTCTCGGTCTGGCCGATCAGGAATCCGTGCAGCTTCATACGCCCTCACTCGTTTCGGTATGCGGTTGATCCGCGAAAATCCAGCGCGCCTCGTCGGGCGCCACCACTGCGCGGCCGTTCTCGAGGCGCAGCCGCCCCTCGACGAACCAGCGCACCGCACGCGGATACAGCACATGCTCGACCGCCAGCACACGCCCCGCGAGCGCGGCCGCGTCGTCGCCGGCGCGCACGGGCACCGCGCCCTGCGCGACGATCGCGCCGCTGTCGAGCTCCGGAATGACGAAATGCACGCTCGCGCCATGCAGCGCGACGCCGGCGTCGAGCGCCTGCTGGTGCGTGTGGATGCCCTTGAAGCTCGGCAGCAGCGACGGATGGATGTTGAGCAGCCGGCCTTCGTATCGTCTGACGAATGCGGGCGTCAGGATGCGCATGAAGCCGGCGAGGACGACGAGATCGGGCGAGAAACGGTCGATCTCGGCGGCGAGCGCCGCGTCGAAGCTGTCGCGGCCGTCGAACGACCGGTGGTCGACCACCGCCGTCGCCGCCCCGTGCGACGCGGCAAAAGCCAGTCCGGCCGCATCGGGCCGGTTGGCGATCACGGCGGCAATCTCGGCCGGCCAGCGTTCCTGCGCGCACGCGCGGACGATGGCCTCCATGTTGCTGCCGCGACCGGAAATCAGGATCACGAGTTTTTTCATCCGCGAATTTTACCATTCGCCCTCGCGTTTCCCGCCTTCTCGGCCGTCGGCCCGCCCGAACGTTTATAATCTTCTGCTTTGCGGCATTCCACCGCTCATTCCCCGACGCTGCATCCGCTATCGTGAAAGTCTTCCGCGGCCTGCCCAACGCCGAGAGCCGCGCCCCGTGCGCGCTGACGATCGGCAACTTCGACGGTGTCCATCGCGGCCACCAGGCCCTGCTCGCGCGCGTGCGCGCGGCGGCGGACGCGCGCGGCCTGCCCGTGTGCGTGATGACGTTCGAGCCGCACCCGCGCGAATTCTTCAATCCGGCCGGCGCGCCGCCGCGCATCGCGATGCTGCGCGACAAGCTCGAGGCGCTGCGCGAGCACGGTGTCGACCGCGTCGTCGTCGAGCACTTCAACCACACGTTCGCGAGCCAGTCGCCGCAGGCGTTCGTCGAGCGCACGCTGGTGAACGGCCTGCACACGCGCTGGATGATGGTCGGCGACGATTTCTGCTACGGCGCGAAGCGCGCGGGCACCTTCGACACGCTGAAGGCGGCCGGCGAGCAGCACGGCTTCGAGGTCGAGCAGATGGGCACGGTGGCCGGCAGCGACGGCACGCGCATTTCCAGCTCCGGCGTGCGCGCGTCGCTCGCCGCGGGCGATCTCGACGCGGCCGCACAGGCGCTCGGCCACGGCTATGCGATCAGCGGCCACGTCGCGCACGGGCTGAAGCTCGGCCGCGATCTCGGCTTCCCGACGCTGAACCTGCCGATCGCGCACAAGCGGCCGGCGCTCGCGGGCATCTTCGTCGTGCAGGTGCACGGCCTCGGCCCCGAGCCGCTGCCGGGCGTCGCGAGCCTCGGGCTGCGTCCGACCGTCGACGATTCGGGCCGCGTGCTGCTCGAAGTCCACCTGCTCGACTGGCACGGCGACGCGTACGGCAAGCTGATCCGTGTCGAATTCCTGAAGAAGCTGCGCGACGAGGCGAAGTTCGACGATCTCGAGGCGCTGTCGCGCGCGATCGCGCTGGACGTCGCGAACGCGCGCGCGTACTTCGTCGAGCGCGACCGTGCGCCGGGCAGCCGGGCGACGGGCTTCGCGACGTCGGCCACCGACCGAATTAGCTGATCCGGACGGCGGCGCCCTGGCGCCGCACCCTCGCGCGCCTGCTCGCGCGCCTACCCGATTCACGACGCCCGAGCGTCCCCCGATTTAGATAGCGATCCCATCATGAGCAACAAGAAAGCCGATTCGAAACCGCAGGCCAAGTATCCGGTCAACCTGCTCGACACGCCGTTCCCGATGCGCGGCGACCTGCCCAAGCGCGAGCCGCAGTGGGTCAAGGAGTGGGAAGAGCGCGGCATCTACGACAAGATCCGCGCGGCCAGCAAGGGCCGGCCGAAGTTCATCCTGCACGACGGCCCGCCGTATGCGAACGGCGACATCCACCTCGGCCACGCGGTCAACAAGATCCTGAAGGACATCGTCGTCAAGTCGCGCAACATGGCCGGCTTCGACGCGCCGTACGTGCCGGGCTGGGACTGCCACGGCATGCCGATCGAAATCCAGATCGAGAAGCAGTTCGGCAAGTCGCTGCCGGCGGCCGAAGTGATGAGCAAGGCGCGCGCGTACGCGACCGAGCAGATCGAGAAGCAGAAGGTCGGCTTCAAGCGCCTGGGCGTGCTCGGCGACTGGGCCAACCCGTACAAGACGATGAACTTCGTGAACGAGGCGGAAGAGATCCGCGCGCTCGGCAAGATCATCGAGAAGGGCTACGTGTATCGCGGGCTGAAGCCGGTGAACTGGTGCTTCGACTGCGGCTCGGCGCTCGCGGAAGCGGAGGTCGAGTACAAGGACCGCACCGACCCGACGATCGACGTGATGTTCGCGTTCGCGGAGCCGGAAAAGACCGCGCACGCGTTCGGCCTGCCGGCGCTGCCGCGCGCCGAAGGCGGCATCGTGATCTGGACCACCACGCCGTGGACGATTCCCGCCAACCAGGCGCTGAACCTCCACCCGGAAATCGTCTACGCGCTGGTCGACACCGAGCGCGGGCTGCTGATCATCGCGCAGGAGCGCGTCGAAGCCTGCATGGCCGACTTCAAGCTGACCGGCCGCGTCGTCGCGACCGCGCCCGGCGTGAAGCTCGCGAACCTGCGCTTCCACCACCCGCTCGCGTCGGCCCACCCCGGCTACCAGCGCACCGCGCCCGTCTACCTCGGCGACTACGTGACGACCGACACGGGTACGGGCGTCGTGCACTCGTCGCCCGCGTACGGCATCGAGGACTTCCAGTCGTGCAAGGCGCACGGGATGACCGATTCCGACATCATCAACCCGGTGATGGGCGACGGCCGCTACATCGAGTCGCTGCCGCTGTTCGGCGGCCTGTCGATCTGGGACGCGAACCCGAAGATCGTCGACGCGCTGAACGCGGCCGGCTCGCTGCTGCGCAGCGAGAAGTACACGCACAGCTACATGCACTGCTGGCGCCACAAGACGCCGATCATCTACCGCGCGACGTCGCAATGGTTCGCCGGCATGGACGTGGCGCCGCGCGACGGCGGCAAGACGCTGCGCGAGACGGCGCTCGAAGGCGTCGACGCGACCGCGTTCTACCCGTCGTGGGGCAAGCAGCGCCTGTTCAGCATGATCGCGAACCGTCCCGACTGGACGCTGTCGCGCCAGCGCCAGTGGGGCGTGCCGATGGCGTTCTTCGTGCACAAGGAAACCGGCGAGCTGCACCCGCGCACGCTCGAGCTGCTCGAGGAAGTCGCGAAGCGCGTCGAGCAGTCGGGCATCGAGGCATGGCAGTCGCTCGACCCGCGCGAGCTGATCGGCGACGACTCGAACCTGTACGAAAAGAACCGCGACACGCTCGACGTGTGGTTCGACTCGGGCACGACGCACTGGCACGTGCTGCGCGGCTCGCACAAGGATCAGCTGCAGTTCCCGGCCGACCTGTACCTCGAAGGCTCCGACCAGCACCGCGGCTGGTTCCACTCGTCGCTGCTCACGGCATCGATGCTCGACGGCCGCGCGCCGTACAAGGGCCTGCTCACGCACGGCTTCACGGTCGACGGCGAAGGCCGCAAGATGAGCAAGTCGCTCGGCAACGGCATCGACCCGCATGAAGTCGCGAACCGCCTCGGCGCGGAAATCATCCGTCTGTGGATCGCGTCGACCGACTACTCGGGCGAGCTCGCGATCTCCGAGGAAATCCTGAAGCGCGTGACGGAAGGCTATCGCCGCATCCGCAACACGCTGCGCTTCCTGCTCGCGAACCTGTCGGATTTCGACTTCGCGCAGCACGCGGTGCCGGTCGACGAATGGCTCGAGATCGACCGCTACGCGGTCGCGTTCTCGCAGCAACTGCAGACGGAACTGCTCGGCCACTACGAGAAGTACGAGTTCCACCCGGTCGTCGCGAAGCTGCAGACGTACTGCTCGGAGGATCTCGGCGGCTTCTACCTCGACGTGCTGAAGGATCGCCTGTACACGAGCGCCGCCGATTCGCGCGCGCGCCGCTCCGCGCAAACGGCGCTGTACCACCTGACGCAAGGCCTGCTGCGCGTGCTCGCGCCGTTCCTGTCGTTCACGGCGGAAGAAGCGTGGAAGGTGTTCCAGCCGGCGAGCGACACGATCTTCACGGAGACCTACTATGCGTATCCGGAAGTCGCCGGCGCGGCCGCGCTGATCGAGAAGTGGGCGCTGCTGCGCGACGTGCGCGGCAACGTGACGAAGGCGCTCGAGGAAGCGCGCACCGCGAACCGCATCGGTTCGTCGCTGCAGGCCGAAGTGGCCGTGCATGCGAGCGGCGCGCGCTACGACGCGCTGACGAGCCTCGGCGACGATCTGAAGTTCGTGCTGATCACGTCGGCCGCGACGGTCGTCAAGGTCGACGACGACGCGCAGGAAAGCGTCGACGTGGCCGCGTCGAAGTACCAGAAGTGCGAACGCTGCTGGCACTACCGCGAAGATGTCGGCGCGCACGCCGATCATCCGACGCTGTGCGGCCGCTGCTTCTCGAACCTGTTTGAAAACGGCGAAATCCGGAGCGCTGCATAAATATGGCGAAGACCCTGTCGAAACCGGCCAGCGGCGCGCTCGCGCCCTGGCTCGGCATTTCGCTGATCGTGATCCTGTTCGACCAGTTGTCGAAGATCGCGATCCTGAAAACGTTCGCGTACGGCGCGCAGCATGCGCTGACGTCGTTCTTCAATCTCGTGCTGGTGTACAACCGCGGCGCCGCGTTCGGCTTCCTGTCGGCCGCGAGCGGCTGGCAGCGCTGGGCGTTCACCGCGCTCGGCATCGGTGCGACGCTCGTGATCTGCTTCCTGCTGCGCCGTCACGGCCAGCAACGCCTGTTCAGCCTGTCGCTCGCGCTGATCCTCGGCGGAGCGCTCGGCAACGTGATCGACCGGCTCGTCTACGGTCACGTGATCGACTTCCTCGATTTCCACCTCGGCGCGTGGCACTTCCCGGCGTTCAACCTCGCCGATTCCGCGATCACGATCGGCGCGGTGCTGCTGATCTACGACGAGCTGCGGCGCGTGCGCGGCGCGCGCTGAGCGCGCATACTCCGTGTCGACGGCCGGCTTCGCGCCGGCCGTTCCGTTTGACCCCAGGAGGCCTGAGTTGGCACACGCAGAACTCGCAGGAAAACACCTCGTTCTCGGCCTGACGGGCGGCATCGCCTGCTACAAGATCGCCGAGCTCACGCGGCTGCTCGTGAAGGCCGGCGCGACCGTGCAGGTCGCGATGACCGACGCCGCCACCCAGTTCATCACGCCGGTCACGATGCAGGCGCTGTCGGGGCGGCCCGTCTACACGAGCCAGTGGGACGCGCGCATCGACAACAACATGGCGCACATCGACCTGTCGCGCGAAGCCGACGCGATCGTGATCGCGCCCGCGTCGACGGATTTCCTCGCGAAGCTCGCGCACGGGTTCGCCGACGATCTGCTGTCGACGCTGTGCGTCGCACGCGACTGCCCGCTGCTCGTCGTGCCCGCGATGAATCGCCAGATGTGGCAGAACCCGGCCACGCAACGCAATGCCGCGCAACTGCGCGCGGACGGCGTATCGGTGCTCGGCCCGGACTCGGGCGCGCAGGCATGCGGCGAAGTCGGCGACGGCCGCATGCTCGAACCCGAGGCGATCTATGAAGCGATCGTCGCGCACTTCGCGCCGAAGGTGCTCGCGCACCGGCGCGTGCTGATCACGGCCGGGCCGACGTTCGAGCCGCTCGACCCGGTCCGCGGCCTGACGAACCGCTCCAGCGGCAAGATGGGCTTCGCGCTCGCGCGCGCCGCGCAGCAGGCGGGCGCCGACGTGCATCTCGTCGCCGGGCCGGTCGCGCTCGACACGCCGTGGGGCGTGACCCGCCAGGACGTGCAGACCGCGCAGCAAATGTACGACGCGGTGATGCAGGCGGTCGCCGATGCCGACATCTTCATCGCGGTGGCGGCGGTCGCCGACTGGCGCGTCGACCAGCCGGCCGAGCACAAGATGAAGAAGACGGCCGACCGCAAGATGCCGGCGCTCGCGTTCGTCGAGAACCCCGACATCCTCGCGTCGGTCGCCGCGCTGCCCGATCCGCCGTTCTGCGTCGGCTTCGCGGCCGAAAGCGGCGACCTCGACGTGCACGGCGACGAGAAGCGCAAGCGCAAGAACGTGCCGCTGCTCGTCGGCAACCTCGGCCCGCTGACGTTCGGGCGCGACGACAACGAAGTCGTGCTGTTCGAGGCCGCCGGCCTCACGCGCCTGCCGCGCGCGCCCAAGGACGAACTCGCGCACGCGCTCGTCGCGGAAATCGCGAAGCGCCTGCCCGACAATCGCCTGATCTGATCCCGCGCGGCGGCACTGGCCGCCGCGCCCTTCCCGACCGATTCGACGACCGCATGAAACTCGACCTGAAGATTCTCGACGCGCGCATGCGCGACTACCTGCCCGCCTACGCGACCACCGGCAGCGCCGGCCTCGACCTGCGCGCGTGCCTCGACGCCCCGGTCACGCTGAAGCCGGGCGAAACCACGCTCGTGCCGACGGGCCTCGCGATCCACCTCGCCGATCCCGGCTATGCGGCGCTGATCCTGCCGCGCTCGGGCCTCGGCCACAAGCACGGGATCGTGCTCGGCAATCTCGTCGGCCTGATCGATTCCGACTACCAGGGCCAGTTGATGGTCTCGACGTGGAACCGCGGCCAGACCGAATTCGTGCTGAACCCGTTCGAACGGCTCGCGCAGCTCGTGATCGTGCCGGTCGTGCAGGCGCAGTTCAACATCGTCGACGAATTCACCGAGAGCGATCGCGGCGAAGGCGGCTTCGGCAGCACCGGCCGCCACTGAGCCACGCAGCACGAAAAGCCGGGCCGCACGATCAGCGCGCGTGCCGGTGCCGGTAATGCAGCGCGTAGGCGAGCGTCAGCAGCACGACGAACACGACGCCGACCACCATCGTCATCCGGAATTCGCGCGTGAAAGCGGTCGTCAGCAGGATCGCCGCGACGAGCGCCGCGCCGAGCAGGCTGCCGAACGGGTGCCCCCACATCCGGAACGCGAGCGTAGGGCCCCGATACTTCGAACGGAAGCGCAGGTGCGTGACGAAGATCATCAGCCACGTAAACAGCGCGCCGAACATCGCGATCGCCATCATCACCGTGAACGCGGTGTCGGGCGCCAGCGCAACCAGCACGGCGGCCACCGCGACGCCGCTCGTCGAAATCCATAGCGCGGCGCGCGGCACGCCGTTCGCGCCCAGCCGGCCGAATACCGCCGGCGCGAGGCGCGCGCGCGACAGACTGAACATCATCCGCGTCGTCACGTAGAGCTGGCTGTTCATCGCCGACAGCGCCGCGATCAGCAGCACGAAGTTGATCACGCCCGCCGCATACGGCACGTGCGTCGCGGCCATCACCTTCACGAACGGGCTTTCGTCGGTGCCGGCCTGCGTCCACGGCACGATCGCCAGCATCAGCGACAGCGTCAGCAGGTAGAACAGCACGAGCCGGAACACGGTCGAGCGGAAGGCGCGCGTGACCGCGTGCTGCGGATCGCGCGCCTCGCCGGCCGCGATCGCGACGGCTTCGATGCTCATGTAGCTGAAAATCGCGACGATCACCGCGACCCAGGTACCCCAAGGCCCCTTCGGCATGAAACCGCCGTGCGCGGTGTAGTTCGCGAAACCGACGCCCGATGCGGCCGGCGCCGACCACACGAGAAACGCGCCGAGCACGATGAACACGACGATCGCCGCGATCTTCAGCAACGAGAACGCGTATTCGACCGTCCCGTACAGCGTGACGCTGGCGAGATTCACCGCGATCAGCAGCGCGGAGAAGCCGATCACCCAGTACCAGCCGGGCACGGCCGGAAACCAGTACTTCATGAACACGGCGATCGCGCTGATCTCGGTGCCGATCGCGAACACGACCGCGAACCAGTACGCATAGCGCACCAGGAAGCCCGCGAGCGGGCCGACGTAATGCTCGGCATACGCGCCGAACGAGCCGGCCGTCGGATGCGCGGCGGTCATTTCCGCGAGCGCGCCCATCAGCAGCAGCGCGATCAGCGCGCCGATCGCATAGGAAACCAGCACGCTCGGGCCGGCGAGCCCGATCGCGAACCCGCTGCCGAGGAACAGCCCCGTGCCGATCGCGCCGCCGATCGCGATCATCGCCATCTGCCCCGACGTCAGCGCGTGGCGCAACCCTTGTTCGCGCGCGACGATATCGTCGAACGACCGTTGTTGTTGTGTCACTGCGTTACCACTCCCCTGCACCACCATCGCGCCGCCGGCGCCGGATAAAACGAAACGGCGCGGAGAACTTCCCGCGCCGTTCGCATGAACAACGAATGATCGCTTACTCGACTTCGACCGTCTCTTCGTTCGGCTTGTGCGGCGGATTCGCCAGCTTGTCGAACGACAACTGCACCTTGTCGCTTTCGTCGACGTCGACGGTCACATGACCGCCGTTGACGAGCTTGCCGAACAGCAGTTCGTCGGCCAGCGCGCGCCGGATCGTGTCCTGGATCAGCCGCTGCATCGGCCGCGCGCCCATCAGCGGGTCGAAGCCGTGCTTCGCGAGATGCTTGCGCAACGCGTCGGTGAAGAGCGCGTCAACCTTCTTCTCGTGCAGCTGTTCCTCGAGCTGGATCAGGAACTTGTCGACCACACGCATGATGATTTCCTCATCGAGCGAGCGGAAGCTGATGATCGCATCCAGGCGGTTGCGGAATTCCGGCGTGAACAGGCGCTTGATGTCGGTCATCTCGTCGCCCGTTTCGCGGCGCGTCGTGAAACCGATCGTCGCCTTCTGCATCGACTCGGCGCCCGCGTTCGTCGTCATGATGATGATGACGTTGCGGAAATCCGCCTTGCGGCCGTTGTTGTCCGTCAGCGTGCCGTGGTCCATCACCTGCAGCAGCACGTTGAAGATGTCCGGATGCGCCTTCTCGATTTCGTCGAGCAGCAGCACGCAATGCGGCTTCTTCGTGACGGCTTCGGTCAGCAGGCCGCCCTGGTCGAACCCGACGTAGCCCGGCGGCGCGCCGATCAGCCGGCTCACCGCGTGACGCTCCATGTATTCCGACATGTCGAAGCGGATCAGCTCGATGCCGAGCGTGAACGCGAGCTGGCGCGCCACTTCGGTCTTGCCGACACCCGTCGGGCCGGAGAACAGGAACGCGCCGATCGGCTTGTCCATCTTGCCGAGGCCCGCGCGCGCCATCTTGATCGAGGCCGCGAGCGCATCGATCGCCGGATCCTGGCCGAACACGACGCTCTTCAAGTCGCGATCGAGCGTCTGCAGCTTGCTGCGATCGTCCTGCGACACGCTCTGCGCCGGCACGCGCGCGATCTTCGAGATGATTTCCTCGATCTCGCCCTTGCCGATCGTCTTCTTCTGCTTCGACTTCGGCAGGATCCGCTGCGCGGCGCCCGCCTCGTCGATCACGTCGATCGCCTTGTCCGGCAGGTGACGGTCGGTGATGAAGCGCGCCGACAGTTCGGCCGCGGCCGACAGCGCACCCGACGAGTACTTGACGCCGTGATGCTCCTCGAAGCGCGACTTCAGCCCGCGCAGGATCGCGACCGTCTGCTCGACGCTCGGCTCCGTCACGTCGACCTTCTGGAAGCGCCGCGACAGCGCCGCATCCTTCTCGAAGATGCCGCGGTACTCGGTGAACGTCGTCGCGCCGATGCACTTGAGCGTGCCCGACGACAACGCCGGCTTCAGCAGGTTCGATGCATCGAGCGTGCCGCCCGACGCGGCGCCCGCGCCGATCAGCGTATGGATTTCGTCGATGAAGAGGATCGCGTGCGGCCGCTCCTTCAACTCCTTCAGCACCGTCTTCAGACGCTGCTCGAAATCGCCGCGATACTTGGTGCCCGCGAGCAGCGCGCCCATGTCGAGCGAATACACCTGCGCGTTCGCGAGGATGTCCGGCACTTCGCCGCGGGTGATCCGATACGCGAGCCCTTCGGCGATCGCGGTCTTGCCGACGCCGGCTTCGCCGACGAGCAGCGGGTTGTTCTTGCGGCGACGGCACAGCACCTGCACGACGCGCTCGACCTCCGGCTCGCGGCCGATCAGCGGATCGATGCGGCCGTCCTTCGCCATCTGGTTCAGGTTCTGCGTGAACTGCGCGAGCGGCGTTTCCTTCTGCGCGTTCGCGTCCTCGCTTTCCGCGTTCGCGTCGGTCGACTTCGCGGCTTCGCCGCTGTTCGTCTTCGCGATACCGTGCGAAATGAAGTTCACCACGTCGAGACGCGTGACGCCCTGCTGCTGCAGGTAGTAGACGGCGTGCGAATCCTTCTCGCCGAAGATCGCGACCAGCACGTTCGCGCCGGTGACTTCCTTCTTGCCGTTCGACGTCGACTGGACGTGCATGATCGCGCGCTGGATCACGCGCTGGAACCCGAGCGTCGGCTGGGTATCGACATCGTCGGTGCCCGGGACGGTAGGTGTGTTGTCGTGGATGAAATTGCGCAGGTTCTGACGCAAGTCCTCGATGTTGGCCGCACACGCGCGCAACACCTCGGCTGCCGTCGGATTATCCAGCAGGGCCAGCAGCAGGTGCTCGACCGTAATGAACTCATGGCGCGCCTGGCGTGCTTCCATGAACGCCATGTGCAGGCTGACTTCCAATTCCTGGGCAATCATGCTTCCTCCATCACGCACTGCAGCGGATGCCCTGCCTGCCGCGCATGGGTAACGACTTGCTCAACCTTGGTCGACGCGATGTCCCGCGTATAGACCCCACAAACCCCTCGCCCTTCGCGATGGACCTTCAGCATGATCTGCGTGGCCGTCTCGCGATCCTTCTTGAAATACTCCTGGACCACCATCACGACGAATTCCATCGGCGTGAAGTCGTCGTTCAGCAGCACCACCTTGTACATCGAAGGCGGCTTCAGCTTCTGCTGCTTGCGTTCCAGGACGGTACTGTCCTGCTTGTCCGGGATAATCGCCATACACCCATTCTAAACAACTCGGACAGGCCCGCAATCCTGCCATTACCCGACCGACCGGCCGGCGCCCTCCCCGGTATCCCGGAACACGCGATCGCCCTCGCGCCATACGAAAGCCGGCTGCGGTGCCGGCTTTCACGCATGGCGCGGAACACGAACCGTCAGTGGGAGTCGCACCGGAACGTCGTGTCCGCATCCAGTATCCCACAAGCCGGGACGACTCGAACGCGTGTCACTCGAGCCTGGTATATGAGCCGATTATGCGGCTTTTCAAGCCCCCGCGCTTGGCCACATGCTGCAAAGCAAAGCCGGAAAAACCCTGAAAATGGGTTCTTTACAACGACCCTCCAACCGTCTAAAAATTCCACTTGACACTCCAATAAAGAGCGCCAACAATCAAGCTGGCACTTTTTTCAATTCGTCTGACGGCGAAATGAAAGAGGCCGAAGGTGAGCTTGTGAGGGGGGAACGGCTGTATTTTCCGGTCGTTTAGCTTTTCGAGCGTGCTCGTGGTAAGTAGCAGCGACTGTGTGACAGGGGAAGTAGGAAAATGGCAACTGGTATCGTTAAGTGGTTCAACGACGCGAAGGGCTTCGGTTTCATCACTCCCGACGAGGGCGGTGAAGATCTGTTTGCGCACTTCTCGGCCATCAACATGCAGGGTTTCAAGACCCTCAAGGAAGGCCAGAAGGTAAGCTTCGAGGTCGTCCAAGGCCCGAAGGGCAAGCAGGCTTCGAATATCCAGGCTGCCTGAAGGCAACGGATTTCGGATGAAGAAACCCGGCATATGCCGGGTTTCTTTTTTTGTGGCGCATCTTTCAAAGCGCCAATGCATCGGCGATTTGATTGCCGTTTTCATACAATCGCGGCGCGCAATATACGATTGTCGCGCCAAAGATGCGAATGCGTGGCGCATGAAAAACGGGCGCGCCGCCGAAGCGCCGCGCCCGCCCGATACCCGCACTTGCTGGCGACACGTGCGGCGTACCGGATCCGACACGCCGGCAACGCCGCCGGCGCCATTCGTTACCAGCTGTACGACGCGCCCGCGCCCCACGTCGTCGCCGCGGAGCTAAAGCCGGCGCCGATCTTCATCTTCAGGTTCTCGCGGAGCCGGACCGACGCGCCGAACGCGCCGGCCTGATAGCCGAGATAGCTGCCAAAGCCCATGCCGACGGCAATCGTCTTGCCGGGATCGACATCCGGAATCATCGTCAGCGCGGTGGCCGCCGCGACGCCGCTGTAGGCACGTCGCGCGACCGCGTTGAGTTGACGGAGGTTCACGGCATCCGAAGGCAGCACGGCGTCCGCGAGGTTGGCGATCTTCCTCTCGTTCGTCGGCGTGCCCACCGACACGGTATTGTCACGATCCGCCACCGAGCCGCTCCCCAGCGCCACGGAGTTCGCGCCGGTCGCGACCGCGTCCGTACCGATTGCCGTGCTGTGCGCGCCGGCCGCCGATGCCCCCGAGCCGAGCGTCACGCTGCCGTTGCCGGCCGCGACCGCGCCCGTGCCAACCGCGACGCTGCGCGCGCCGAGCGCCTGGGCGCGCACGCCGTTCGCCATGCTCGCGTCTCCCGTTGCGGCCGCTGCCGCGCCCAGCGCCATGCTGTTGTCCGCGCCCGCCAGCGCGCCGACACCCACCGCGGTGCTGTTCGCACCCGATGCGTACGCACCGGCTCCGGCCGCGAGACTCGCATTGCCGGCCGCCGCGGCCTGCGCGCCAAGCGCCGTACCGTTCACGCCCGACGCCGTCGCGCCGGTGCCGGCCGCCATGCTCTGCTCGGCGCTCGCATTCGCGCCCTTGCCGAGCGCGACGCTCGCGTCGCCCGTCGCCGACGCCGAATTGCCGAGCGCCGTGCCGTCCACACCCGCGGCCAACGCGTTCACGCCGACCGCCGAGCCGTTCGCGCCCGATGCCGTCGCGCCGGTGCCGGCCGCCATGCTCTGCTCGGCGCTCGCATTCGCGCCCTTGCCGAGCGCGACGCTCGCGTCGCCCGTCGCCGACGCCGAATTGCCGAGCGCCGTGCTGTCCACGCCCGCCGCCGACGCGTTCACGCCGACCGCCGAGCCGTTCGCGCCCGATGCCGTCGCGCCGGTGCCGGCCGCCATGCTCTGGTCGGCGCTTGCGTTCGCGCCCTTGCCGAGTGCGATGCTCTCATCGCCCGTGGCCGATGCCGAATTGCCGAGCGCGGTGCTGTCCACACCCGCCGCCGACGCATTCACGCCGACCGCCGAGCTGTTCGCGCCCGATGCTGTCGCGCCCGTGCCAGCCGCCATGCTCTGGTCGGCGCTTGCGTTCGCGCCCTTGCCGAGTGCGATGCTCTCATCGCCCATGGCCGATGCCGAATTGCCAAGCGCCGTGCTATCCACACCCGTCGCCGACGCATTCACGCCGACCGCCGAGCTGTTCACGCCCGATGCCGTCGCGCCGGTGCCAGCCGCCATGCTCTGGTCGGCGCTTGCGTTCGCGCCCTTGCCGAGTGCGATGCTCTCATCGCCCGTCGCCGATGCCGAATGGCCGAGCGCAGTGCTGTCCACACCCGTCGCCGACGCGTGCACACCCACCGCCGAGCTGTTCACGCCCGATGCCGTCGCGCCGGTGCCTGCCGCCATGCTCTGGTCGGCGCTTGCGTTCGCGCCCTTGCCCAGCGCGACGCTCGCGTCGCCCGTCGCCGACGCCGAATTGCCGAGCGCCGTGCTGTCCGTGGCGGACGCGTTCGAGTTTTTCCCGAGCGCGACGCTGTTTTGCCCCGTGCCGGGTGACGGCAACGAAGAATTGGCAAGCCTGTCGTTGATGTTGTTGATCGATCCGGCCAGCGAATCGGCCGTCGCGCCCAACCGGCCGACTGCGTTGCTCAATTGATCGATCTGCTCCTGCAACGACAGTTGAGCGCGCGCATCCGTGGCCAACAGACTCGACATGCCAATCACACTTGCCGCGATGGTACGCAAGGTCAGAACGCGCACGGCACGCTTTTCGTTCATCAGACCGCCCATCGGGTTTCTTATTAATTTCATAAGAGTCCTAAATACTTGATTTCGTCACTCATGGCGCGACATCGTTTGAATTCAAGAGAAACGGATATCGTCTTGCGCCCGCGTCAATACCGCGCAACGTCATGGCGACACCGGCGATGCCCGCCCGCATGGGCCGGCACCGTAGCGCGTCATGGAAATTGCACTCGACCGAGTATAGGGACCGTCAACTCAAAAGAATATGAGCCAAGTACGAAATTAAGCGCTGTCCGATTGCGTGGATATCGAACATCGGATGCGTCTGAACAGGAATGGCCGCTGTGCGATCGCGGGACGATCGATCCGCCGTCAAACCAGCCCGACGGCGGATCGATCCGGCATCACATCACCTTCAGCGTTCCCATCATCCCGAGATCCTCGTGTTCGAGGATGTGGCAGTGAAACATGCGCTCGCCGGACATCTCCTGCGTGGTGAGGATCGTCACGGTTTCGCCGCTGCGCACGTTCACGGTATCACGCCATGCGCGGAACGGCTCGGGGATGCGCGAGCCGTTCGACGCGCGCTCGATCACCTGAAACTGCGTGCCGTGCAAATGGAACGGGTGATCCATGTCGGTGGCGTTGTGGATCTCCCAGCGCTCGACGTCGCCACGGCGGCTCGTCAGCGTCGCGCGATGCGGCGCGTACGTATCGCCGTTGATCGTGAAGCGCATGCCCGCCGGGCGGCCGTGCGCCGCCCCCTTCATCATCGCGTCCATGTCCATTTCCTCGCCGAACGCGACCGTCTTGTGCGCGACCGGTTCGCCCAGCGGCGGCACCGTGCGCAGCGTGGCAGGCAGCGCGCGGGCCTCGGCGGGCGCGAACGCGACATCGGCCAGCGCCAGCGCCGGATCGGGCGGCAGGCTGCCGTGACCGTCGTCGTGCGACATCGCCATCTTGCGGCGGTCGTACTCCGCCGCCTGCAGCACCGCGCGGGACACACGATCGCCGGCACGCACCAACAGTTCCGCGCGCTCGCCCGGCGCAATCAGCAGCGACGTCACGCGCCGCGGCGCGTCGAACAGCCCGCCGTCGGTGCCCACCTGCTCGAACGCGCGACCGTCGTCGAACGCGATGCGCAGGTAGCGTGCGCTGCACGCGTTCCAGACACGCCAGCGTTCGTCGCCCGCGACGTCGATGCGCGGCCGGCGCGCACCGTTGACCAGCACGAACTGGCCTTCGCGGCCGTTCATCCAGTCCATCATGTCGTTCGGCGCGATCGTGCCGTCCCGCGCAAGCTTCAGATCCGACACGAACAGGTGGCGCTCGGGCCAGCCGGCAAGCGGATCCTCCGCGGCGCGCACGACGAACGGGCCGGCCAGCCCGCGAAACACCTGCTCGGCGGTCATCATGTGCGGATGCGGGTGGTACCAGTACGTACCGGCGCTACCCTTCGGCAGCGTGAAGCGATACACGCGCGACGCGCCGTGCGCGACCGGATCGGACGGGTTGCCGTCCTGGTCGGGCGGCACGGGCAGGCCGTGCCAGTGGATCGTCGACGGCTGCGGCAGCTTGTTCACGAACCGGATTTCGACCGTATCGCCCTCGCGCACGTCGATCAGCGGGCCGACGACGGGGCCTTGCGTGCCCGGGCCGAACTGCCAGAACGGGGTCGGCCGCGCACCGCGCAGCAGCGCTCGCGCCACCGGTTGAGCGACCAGCGTGGCCCGGAATGTGCCGGGCTCTTGGCTTTCGTTGGCCAGCGTGCGCAACGTCGCGAGCGGCGCGCCGGCCGGCAGCGCGTCGGCGGCCGCCAGGGCAGCCGGCGCGGGCTTGCCGTGCTGCGCGTGCGCCGACATCCCTGGCATACCCGACATGCCCGGCATGTCGTCCATCGAATCCATGCCGGCCATGCCCGCGTGACCGGCATGCTGCGCCGATGCGGCGCGCGCGAACAGCGACGCGGCCGCGACACCGATGGTGCGCGACAGGAAGGTTCTCCGTCTCATCAATCGATCCTCGTTATCCGTGCAGCGCCGCGCGAGAGCGGCGGCGATCGCGTCATCATAACCGCAGGGCCGGATCGAAAAACGCCGCCGCGGGACGGGTGGCGATACGCCGCAGCACGCATCGTTACCGCGCCGGACGGCGTCACGACGGCCATCGCCGGGCGGTGTTTCGGCACGCATGGCGCCGCCCCTTCGCACATTCCAGCGAACGCGCTGTGCGCCTTCCGCTCGGCCCTCGCGCTCTCCGCCGCTGCAGCCGGATGCTCGCACCCGCCGATTTTTCACGATGCGGAACAAGTCACTGCGTTATAAAAATTCGTGGTGCAGGGCACAAATTTCCCGTTTCGCGATGCCGAAAAACGTTCCGCAATACAAAACGACGAAAATAATCAATTGTTTTTAAAAGGGAATTTTTGTTTCGAGAAGTCGCTCTACGCGCACCATCCGAGCGGAGCCCGGACGTAGACTTGGTTCCATGCACTGACGCTTCGCCACGACGTTCGACACGGAATCCGGCGCAAGCAGCCAGTCGGGCCACAGCCGGGCGAACCGGCGGACGGCGCAACAGAATCGCTTGTGATCAGAAAGGGAGAACGGAAATGAAGGGATTTCGCTTTGGTTCAGCGCTCGGGTCGTTCTACATCCTGCCGGGTAACGGCGGCTGGGAAGCGACGTTCGGCAACGCCCTGCTCGGCGCGTTCTCGTGCCCCGAAGTGGCGGCCGACCACATCTCGCGCGGCGACTGCGAGCAACTGTCCGAACTCGACACCGCGACGCTCGAAGTGCCGCATGAAATCGCTGAATGGGAAATCGTTCACGTCTGAATGGCAACCCCGCAACGACAAACGCCCCGGGCGACCGGGGCGTTTTTCTTGAGTGCCGGGCGGCGAACGGTTCAATCCGCCGCGCCGGCACATGCAACGGCTCGCGCGAGTGCGCGGCCGGCGTCACGCGACCGCGTCGACGATGCCGTTCAGCGTCGCGCTCGGGCGCATGGCCTGGCTCGTCAGCTCGACGTTCGGACGGTAGTACCCGCCGATCGCCTGCGGCTTGCCTTGCGCGGCCGCCAGTTCTTCCAGGATGCGCGCCTCGTTGTCCGACAGCGCCTTCGCCACACCTTCGAACTGCGCCTTCAGCGCGGCGTCCTCGCTCTGCTCGGCCAGCGCCTGCGCCCAGTACAGGCACAGGTAGAAGTGGCTGCCGCGGTTGTCGAGGCCGCCGACCTTGCGCGCCGGCGACTTGTTCTCGTCCAGGAACTTGCCGGTCGCCTGGTCGAGCGTCTTCGCGAGCACGAGCGCCTTCGCGTTCTGGTACGCGTTGCCGAGGTGTTCGAGCGACGCGGCCAGCGCGAGGAATTCGCCGAGCGAATCCCAGCGCAGGAAGCCTTCTTCGACGAACTGCTGCACGTGCTTCGGCGCCGAGCCGCCCGCCCCCGTTTCGAACATCCCGCCGCCGGCCATCAGCGGCACGATCGACAGCATCTTCGCGCTGGTGCCGAGTTCCATGATCGGGAACAGGTCGGTCAGGTAGTCGCGCAGCACGTTGCCGGTGACCGAGATCGTGTCCTTGCCCGCACGGATGCGCTCGAGCGAGAAACGCGTCGCTTCGACCGGCGTCATGATGCGGATGTCGAGGCCGTTCGTGTCGTGATCCTTCAGGTAGCGTTCGACCTTCGCGATGATCTGCGCATCGTGCGCGCGCGCCGGATCGAGCCAGAACACGGCCGGGGCGCCGGTCGCGCGGGCGCGGTTGACCGCGAGCTTGACCCAGTCCTGCACCGGTGCGTCCTTCGTCTGGCACATGCGCCAGATGTCGCCCGACTCGACCGCGTGCTCGAGCAGCACGTTGCCGGCTTCGTCGATGACCCGCACGACACCGTCCGCCGGAATCTGGAACGTCTTGTCGTGCGAACCGTATTCCTCGGCCGCCTGCGCCATCAGGCCCACGTTCGGCACGCTGCCCATCGTGACCGGATCGAACGCGCCGTGCTGCTTGCAGTCCTCGATCACGGCCTGGTACACGCCCGCGTAGCAGCGGTCCGGAATCACGGCCTTCGCGTCGTACAGTTGACCGTCCGGGCCCCACATGCCGCCCGAATCGCGGATCATCGCCGGCATCGACGCGTCGACGATCACGTCGCTCGGCACGTGCAGGTTCGTGATGCCCTTGTCCGAGTTGACCATCGCGAGGCGCGGGCGCACCGCGTACTCGGCCTTGACGTCCGCTTCGATCGCCTCGCGCGTGTCGGCCGGGAGATCCTTCAGGCGCGCGTAGAGGTCGCCGATCCCGTTGTTCGGGTTGAAGCCGGCTTTCGCCAGCACGTCCGCGTGCTTGGTGAGCGCGTCGCGGTAGAACACCGACACGAAGTGGCCGAACAGGATCGGGTCCGAGACCTTCATCATGGTCGCCTTCAGGTGCACCGAGAACAGCACGTCCTGCGCCTTCGCGTCGGCGATCTGCGCTTCGATGAAGCTGCGCAGCGCGTTGCGGCTCATCACCGATGCGTCGATCACTTCACCGGCCTTCACGGCCGTCTTTTCCTTCAGCACCTTCTTCGCGCCGTCGGTGGTCGTCAGTTCGATCTTCACGCTGCCGGCCGCTGCGATCAGCGCCGACTTCTCGCTGCCGTAGAAGTCGCCTTCGGTCATGTGCGCGACGTGAGCCTTCGACGCGGACTTCCACGCGCCCATCTTGTGCGGATGCTTGCGTGCGTAGTTCTTGACCGACAGCGGCGCGCGGCGGTCGGAGTTGCCTTCGCGCAGCACCGGGTTCACCGCGCTGCCCTTGATCTTGTCGTAGCGCGCCTTGACGGCCTTCTCTTCGTCCGTCGACGGATCTTCCGGATACGCCGGCAGCGCGTAGCCCTGCGCCTGCAGTTCGGCGATCGCGGCCTTCAGCTGCGGCACCGATGCGCTGATGTTCGGCAGCTTGATGATGTTCGCTTCCGGCTTCAGCGTGAGCTGGCCCAGCTCGGCCAGATCGTCGGAACCCTTCTGCTCCGACGGCAGGATGTCTGCGAATGCCGCGATGATGCGGCCGGCGAGCGAGATGTCGCGCGTTTCGACGGCGACGCCGGACGAACGCGTGAAGGCCTTGACGATCGGCAGCAGCGAATAGGTCGCGAGCGCGGGCGCTTCGTCGGTGAGGGTGTAGATGATCTTGGGCGAAGTGGACATGGTGGTCAAAGCATTGCTACGTGATGGTGGGACTGAAGAGCGCCGGCGGTAACCGGCGGGGAGCGACCGGGTCGATCGCGAAAGGGGCGCGCCGGCTCAGCCGGGCGGTGGTGTTGCGAGGGCCGTCATGTTCTACCTTGCAGGGCCTGCGGGCCGCATCGCGGCGCCGCGGCCCGGATGCCGGGCCGCCCTGCCAACAAACCTGCCATCCACGAAACGCTCCGGCGCCGGCAGTCAGCGCCGGGGCGGCCGGCATCGTGCCGGCCCACCCCGGAAGGGGTCTTACATGTTCTCGATCAGCACTTCGCCGAAGCCGGAGCACGACACTTGCGTCGCACCTTCCATCAGGCGCGCGAAGTCGTACGTGACGCGCTTCTGCAGGATCGACTTCTCCATCGCGGCGATGATCGTGTCGGCTGCTTCCGTCCAGCCGAGGTGGCGCAGCATCATTTCCGCCGACAGGATCTCGGAACCCGGGTTCACGTAATCCTTGCCCGCGTACTTCGGCGCCGTGCCGTGCGTCGCCTCGAACATCGCGACCGAATCCGACAGGTTCGCGCCCGGCGCGATCCCGATGCCGCCGACCTGCGCGGCCAGCGCGTCGGAGATGTAGTCGCCGTTCAGGTTCAGCGTCGCGATCACGTCGTATTCGGCCGGGCGCAGCAGGATCTGCTGCAGGAACGCGTCGGCGATCGAATCCTTGATCACGATCTCGTTGCCCGTCTTCGGGTTCTTCACGCGCATCCACGGGCCGCCGTCGATCAGCTCGCCGCCGAATTCCTTCTGCGCGAGCGCGTAGCCGGCGTCACGGAACAGGCCTTCCGTGAACTTCATGATGTTGCCCTTGTGCACCAGCGTGACCGACTTGCGATCGTTGTCGATCGCGTACTGGATCGCCTTGCGCACGAGACGCTCGGTGCCTTCGGTCGACACGGGCTTGACGCCGATCCCGGAGGTTTCCGGGAAGCGGATCTTCTTCACGCCCATCTCGTCCTGCAGGAACTTGATCACCTTCTTCGCCTGCTCGGAGCCCGCGGCCCATTCGATGCCCGCGTAGATGTCTTCCGAGTTCTCGCGGAAGATCACCATGTCGATCTTCTGCGGCTCGCGCACCGGCGACGGCACGCCCTTGAAGTACTGGACCGGGCGCAGGCACACGTAGAGGTCGAGCTCCTGGCGCAGCGCGACGTTCAGCGAACGGATGCCGCCGCCGACCGGGGTCGTGAGCGGCCCCTTGATCGACACCACGTATTCCTTCAGCACCTGCAGCGTTTCGTCCGGCAGCCACACGTCCGGGCCGTACACCTTGGTCGCCTTCTCGCCCGCGAAGATCTCCATCCAGTGGATCTTGCGCTTGCCCTTGTACGCATGCGCGACCGCCGCGTCGACGACCTTGATCATGACCGGCGTGATATCGAAGCCCGTACCGTCGCCTTCGATATAGGGAATGATCGGCTGATCGGAAACGTTGAGCGAGAAGTCCTTGTTGACGGTGATCTTGTCACCGCCCTCCGGAACCTTGATGTGCTGATACGGCATGATCGACTCCAGTGACGTGGCTGAGCAGGTGATGCTGGTCGAAGCTGCGCGCGCGACGGGGGCGCGGCATGGCCACCCCGTGACGGCAACAGCGAGCCGCTATTCTAGCGCCCCAACCGGGCACTTCGGCGCGAACCGCGGCACTGCGTATCAAGACCTCACTTATGTCTTATATAAGACAGAGGACTTGCCGTTCCGTATTATGCATTAAGATTCCGCCATTTGCCATAGACCGCCCGCCCCCGCTCCGTGCGGGGCGCCGGGCGGCCGCCCTGCCATGAACCTGATCGCCCTCAACAAGCCGTTCGGCACGATTTGCCAGTTTTCCGCGCACGAGACGCGGCCGTCGCTCGGCGACTGGGTAAAAACGCCCGGCGTGTACGCGGCCGGCCGGCTCGATGCGGACAGCGAGGGGCTGCTGCTGCTCACCGACGACGGCGCGCTGCAGGCGCGCATCGCGGAGCCGCGCCACAAGCTCGTGAAGCGCTACTGGGCGCAGGTCGACGGCGCGCCGGGGCCGGCCGACCTGAAGGCGCTCGCGCGCGGCGTCGATCTCGGCGACTACGTGACGCGCCCGTGCCGCGCCGAATTCATCGAGCCGCCCGACACACTGTGGCCGCGCAATCCGCCGATTCGCTACCGCGCCGCGATCCCGACCACGTGGATCGAGCTCGCGATCACCGAGGGCAAGAACCGGCAGGTGCGCCGGATGACGGCGGCCGTCGGCTTTCCGACGTTGCGCCTGGTGCGCGTCGGCATCGGCGCGCTCGATATATTCGCGCTCGGCATTGCGCCGGGCGAAACAATCGCGCTGCCGCCGCGCGCGCCGTGGGACGGTTTCGCAGCCGCCGGGTAGCGAATCCAGGGCGCGCGAATTTTTCGTCGTCTTTTTCGTCAACCGCGCGCGCAGATCGCGCGTTAAACCACGCAGATGCCAACCTTAGCTATCCGGCATTGGCAGCCGAACCCCGTGTTTGCGTCACGAAAGCGACGTTTTATTCGAATACGATTCGGCGCCCGCAGCGCAAAGAGAAATTTCTCGAAGCGTCTGTCAACCGAAAGGTGGATGGCACCGTTAGACGACATGACTCCTATTGCCGGGTCATTTGGTTAATTAACTAAAGCTGAGGAACACAACATGAACAAACTGATCGCCGCTCTGGTCGCTGGTCTCTTCGCAACGGCTGCTTTCGCACAAGCATCGGCTCCGGAAGCTGCTTCGGCTGCTGCTCCGGCAGCTGCTTCGGCACCGGCAAAGCACAAGGCTGCCAAGAAGCACCACGCCAAGAAGCACCACGCAGCGAAGAAGGCAGCTAGCGAAGCCGAAGCTCCGGCAGCTGCTTCGAACTAAGTAAGCAGGCTGTAATAACGCAGTCAAGAACACGCAGTCCTGCCGTTCTTACGGCGTTGAAAGGCAGATCACCGCAAGGCGATCTGCCTTTTTCTTTTTTGTGCCCGCCGCCGCGCATCGCGTACCATGCGGGTCTTGCTTTCCAGACAGGAGCCATGCTGTGCCATTCTCCCTGCGCCCGTCGCTCGGCCGCCTTGCGCGCGCCGCCGTGTTTCCCGCCGCGCTCGCCGTTCTCGCGCTCGGCATGCAGGCCGCCGGCGCGCAAGTGCCGCCCGGCGCCAAGCAGCCGAGCGAGTTCCCGCGCGTGAAGCTGCGCGCCGGCATGTACGTGATCGACGCGGCCGTCGCCGCGAACGACGCCGACCGCGAACAGGGGCTGATGTACCGTTCGCAGCTCGCGCCGAACGAAGGCATGCTGTTCGTCTTCAACGAGAACGCCGTGCACTGCTTCTGGATGAAGAACACGCTGATTCCGCTGTCGATCGCGTTCATCCGCGCGGACGGCACGATCACCGACATCGACGAGATGAAGGCCGAGACGACCGACAACCACTGCCCGCGCAACAACGGCGTCTATGCGCTCGAGATGAGCAAGGGCTGGTTCGCCGCGAAGGGCATCAAGCCGGGCATGAAGCTCGACGGGCTGCCCAAGCCGCAGTAACCACCCATGCCGCGGCGGCGGCGCGCGTCGACCCGAGCCGGCCGCTCGCAGCGCGCCGGCTTTTTTTTCGCCCGCCCGCGGCGCCCGCCTTGATTCGGCACACGCTGCCCGCATCTGCAAAAGCCACGGACAAGCGCTATCCTTTAAATCTCGCTTGTTCCAGTCCGGGCCGGCCCAGCCGGCCCCCTTACGATCCGAACCACCAGGAGGTTCACGTGCCCCGCAAAACCCCCATCGAGCGCTATCGAAACATCGGGATCAGCGCTCACATCGACGCCGGCAAGACCACGACGACCGAGCGCATCCTGTTTTACACCGGTGTGAGCCACAAGATCGGTGAAGTGCACGACGGCGCGGCCACGATGGACTGGATGGAGCAGGAGCAGGAACGCGGCATCACGATCACGTCGGCGGCGACCACGGCCTTCTGGAAGGGCATGGCCGGCAACTATCCGGAACACCGGATCAACATCATCGATACGCCCGGGCACGTCGACTTCACGATCGAGGTCGAGCGCTCGATGCGCGTGCTCGACGGCGCGTGCATGGTCTACGACTCGGTCGGCGGCGTGCAGCCGCAATCCGAGACCGTGTGGCGCCAGGCGAACAAGTACAAGGTGCCGCGCATCGCGTTCGTCAACAAGATGGACCGGATCGGCGCGGACTTCTTCCGCGTGCAGAAGCAGATCGGCGAGCGCCTGAAGGGCGTCGCCGTGCCGATCCAGATTCCGATCGGCGCAGAGGACCATTTCCAGGGCGTCGTCGATCTCGTGAAGATGAAGGCGATCGTGTGGGACGACGAAAGCCAGGGCGTGAAATTCACGTACGAGGACATCCCCGCGAACCTCGTCGATCTCGCGCACGAATGGCGCGAGAAGATGGTCGAGGCCGCGGCCGAAGCGAGCGAGGAACTGCTCGAGAAGTATCTGCACGACCATGAATCGCTGACCGAGGACGAGATCAAGACCGCGCTGCGCCAGCGCACGATCGCCAACGAGATCGTGCCGATGCTGTGCGGCAGCGCGTTCAAGAACAAGGGCGTGCAGGCGATGCTCGACGCGGTGATCGACTACCTGCCGTCGCCCGTCGACGTGCCCGCGATTCTCGGGCACGACTTCGCCGATCCGGAGAAGCCGGCGGAACGCCACCCGAGCGACGACGAGCCGTTCTCGTCGCTCGCGTTCAAGATCATGACCGACCCGTTCGTCGGCCAGCTGATCTTCTTCCGCGTGTATTCGGGCGTCGTCGAGTCGGGCGACACGGTGCTCAACGCGACGAAGGACAAGAAGGAGCGGCTCGGCCGGATCCTGCAGATGCACGCGAACGAGCGCAAGGAAATCAAGGAAGTGCGCGCGGGCGACATCGCGGCGGCCGTCGGCCTGAAGGAGGCGACCACCGGCGACACGCTGTGCGACCCGGCCAAGCCGATCATCCTCGAGAAGATGGAATTCCCGGAGCCGGTGATCTCGCAGGCCGTCGAGCCGAAGACGAAGGCCGACCAGGAAAAGATGGGCCTCGCGCTGAACCGGCTCGCGCAGGAAGATCCGTCGTTCCGCGTGCAGACCGACGAAGAGTCCGGCCAGACGATCATTTCGGGGATGGGCGAGCTTCACCTCGAAATCCTGGTCGACCGGATGAAGCGCGAGTTCGGCGTCGAGGCGACGGTCGGCAAGCCGCAAGTCGCCTATCGCGAAACGGTGCGCACGACGGCGGCCGACGTCGAAGGCAAGTTCGTCAAGCAGTCGGGCGGTCGCGGCCAGTACGGCCACGCGGTGATCACGCTCGAGCCGAACCCGGGCAAGGGCTACGAGTTCCTCGACGAGATCAAGGGTGGCGTGATTCCGCGTGAATACATCCCGGCGGTCGACAAGGGTATCCAGGACACGCTGAAGTCGGGCGTGCTCGCGGGCTACCCGGTCGTCGACGTGAAGGTGCATCTGACGTTCGGTTCGTACCACGACGTCGACTCGAACGAAAACGCATTCCGGATGGCCGGCTCGATGGCGTTCAAGGAGGCGATGCGCAAGGCGAAGCCCGTGCTGCTCGAGCCGATGATGGCCGTCGAGGTCGAGACGCCCGAGGACTTCATGGGCAACGTGATGGGCGACCTGTCGAGCCGGCGCGGCATCGTGCAGGGAATGGAGGACATCGCGGGCGGCGGCGGCAAGCTGGTGCGCGCCGAAGTGCCGCTCGCGGAGATGTTCGGCTATTCGACGTCGCTGCGCTCGGCCACGCAAGGCCGTGCGACGTACACGATGGAATTCAAGCATTACGCGGAAACGCCGGCGAACGTGTCGGAAGCCGTGATCAACGCGAAGACGAAGTAAGCACTGCTCACCCGCGCGCGGTCGCGGGTACGCGAAGCCCGTCCGGTTCCGGACGGGCTTTTTTTCGTCCGGCGCACACGGCGAATCGCGGCCCTTTTTGATCGGCGCGCCGAGCTTTTTTTCGCGTGCCACAATGGATGGCGATTCGTCAGATGGAACCCGCCCGATGCCGCCCACCCCCACCCCTGCCCTGCGCCGCCTGCTGACCCTCTATGCCGGCCTGATCGCCGCGAACGTCGCCGTCTGGCTGTGGGCGCTCGCGGTGCTGCGCGACCATCCGCTGCTGCTCGGCACCGCGGCGATCGCGTACGGGCTCGGGCTGCGTCATGCGGTCGACGCGGATCACATCGCCGCGATCGACGTCGCGACGCGCAAGCTGATGCAGGACGGCCAGCGTCCGGTGAGCGTCGGCCTGTTCTTCTCGCTCGGCCATTCGACGATCGTGATCGTCGCGACGCTCGGCATCGCGCTGACCGCGTTCGCGCTGCGCGACCGGTTCGACGCATTTCGCGAAATCGGCGGCACGATCGGCACGGCCGTATCGGCCACCTTCCTGCTGGTGCTCGCGTGCGTGAACCTGATGATCCTGCGCGACGTGTGGCGACGCTATCGCGGCGCATCCGGGCATACGCACGACGGCGCGCACGACCATCGTCCCGCCGGACTCGTATCGCGGTTGCTGCGCCCGCTGTTCCGGTTCGTGTCGAAGAGCTGGCACATGTACCCGGTCGGCGTGCTGTTCGGGCTAGGTTTCGATACTGCAACCGAAATCGGCCTGCTCGCGATCGCCGCCGCGCAGGCGAGCCAGGGCCTCCCGGTCTATACGGTCATGCTGTTTCCGGCGCTGTTCACCGCCGGCATGACGCTGATCGACTCGACCGACAACGTGCTGATGATTCGGGCATACGGCTGGGCGATGGACGATCCGCAGCGCAAGCTGCTCTACAACGCGAGCATCACGTTCGTGTCGGCGGCCGTCGCGCTGGCGATCGGCGGGATCGAGGCGGCCGGCCTGCTGGCCGACAAGCTGGCGCTGTCGGGCCCCGTGCGCGACACGCTCGATGCGATCGGCGAACGCTTCGGCTCGATCGGCTACGGCATCGTCGCGCTGTTCCTCTTCTGCTGGATCGCGTCGATCCTGTTCCACCGCTGGCAACGCGCGGCCGACGCGCCGGCGCGCTGAACGACGCCCCTACGTTTCATTCCGGAAACAAAACGCCTCCCAACGGTGCTGCATGCGCGCTCGCGCGACTGCGCACGCCTTTCGTCACGGCCCTGAGCGGCCGATGGCACGAATCTCGCAGAGTGGGATCCGCACGGCGGGCCCGCGTGCCGATCCGCGTCCGCGGCTGGCGTCAAGCGCCGGCCCGAACGTCATCGGCCGACGATAGGACAACGAATCTTCTGAGCCCCCTGCACTACACGTAAATCGTCGCGCGGCAACGAGGCATCGCGCGCATGGGGAGGCCATGATGCATAAAACGACACAACCGTTCCGCGCGGCGGGACGGCGCCCTCGTGCAACCTTGCTGGCCGCAGCCGCGTTGGCGTGCTGCTGCTCGTATGCCGTCGCACAAAACACGACACCCGACTCCGCGTCCGACACGAACGCCAGTGCGGACACCATCATGACGCTGGTCGAGAACGCCTCGCCGTGCGCCGCCGATCCGGCTGGATGCGCGGCGCACGTCTATGCCGGCCGGGGCGCCGGTAATGGCGGTCCCGGCGCGAGCGGCAGCGGCGGCGGAAATGGTGGTGGGACAGGTAGCGGCAGTGGCAACGGGAACGGTAGCGGCGGAAACAACGGGAACGGCGCCGTCGGACCTGCCGGTGTCGGGGGAACGACGGGGGGAACCTCAGGCAGCCCGGGCGGCACAGGCCGCGGCGGCAACGCGTCGGGCAACGGCGGTTCAGGTGGCGGCTCTTCCGGTGGCGGTACTTCGGGTGGCGGTACTTCCGGTGGCGGTACTTCGGGAGGCGGTACTTCGGGTGGCGGCACTTCGGGTGGCGGTACTTCGGGTGGCGGCACTTCGGGTGGCGGTACTTCGGGTGGCGGTACTTCGGGTGGCGGTACTTCGGGTGGCGGTACTTCGGGTGGCGGTACTTCGGGTGGCGGTGGCCACGGTGACGGCGGTGGTGGCGGTCACGGAGGCGGTCACGGCGGTGGTCACGGTGGCGGTGGCGGTGGCGGTGGCGGTGGCGGCGGCGGCGGCGGCGGCGGCGGCGGCGGCGG
>NZ_LFZP01000023.1:0-744 GCF_002925705.1 Burkholderia anthinoferrum | reverse complement strand
CGACTGGCCCGTGAGCGCGGCGCTCGGGAACGCCGACAGGAACAGCACCGTCTGCGCGACGTCCTGCACCGTCGTGAACACGCCGTCGACCGTGTTGCCGAGCATCACCTTCTTGATCACGTCCTCTTCGCTGATGCCGAGCTCCTTCGCCTGCTCCGGAATCTGCTTGTCGACCAGCGGCGTGCGCACGAAGCCCGGACACACGACGTGCGAGCGCACGTTGTGCTTCGCGCCTTCCTTCGCCAGCACGCGCGCGAGACCCAGCAGCCCGTGCTTGGCCGTCACGTACGCCGACTTCAGCGGCGACGCTTCGTGCGAATGCACCGAGCCCATGTAGATCACGACGCCGCCGCGATCGTCCTTGTACATGTGCTTGAGCGCGGCCTTCGTCGTCAGGAATGCGCCGTCCACGTGGATCGCCTGCATCTTCTTCCAGTCGGCGAACGAGTAGTTCTCGATCGGGTTGACGATCTGGATGCCCGCGTTCGACACGAGGATGTCGACCGAGCCGAACGTCGCGGCGACCTTGTCGATGCCGTTGTTCACCGCTTCCTCGTTGGTGACGTCCATCGCGACGCCGATCGCCTTGCCGCCTGCCTTGACGATCTCGTCGGCGACCGCGTTCGCGCCGTCCTGGTTCAGGTCGGCGATCGCGACGGCCGCGCCTGCCTTGGCGAGCTCGAGCGCGATTTCCTTGCCGATGCCGCTCGCGGCGCCCGTGACGACTGCGGTCTTGCCATTCAG
>NZ_LFZP01000012.1:0-897 GCF_002925705.1 Burkholderia anthinoferrum | reverse complement strand
GTCTTCACGGTCGCGCCCGGGCGCACCTTGTCGACGCCCTGCACGATCACGTGATCGCCCGCCTGCAGACCGCCTTCCACGATCCAGTTCTGGCCTTGCATGCCGGTCGTCTTCAGCGGACGCGGCTCGACCTTGTTGCTGGCGTTCACGACCATCGCGATCGCCTGCCCCTTCTGGTCGTGCGTGACGCCGATCTGCGGCACCAGGAACGCGTTCTCGTTCACACCTTCCTCGATCCGTGCGCGCACGAACATCCCCGGCAGCAGCACGCGGCCCGGGTTCGGGAACACCGCGCGGATCGTCACCGAGCCGGTGGTCTGGTCGACCGTCACGTCCGAGAACTGCAGCTTGCCCGGCTCCGAGTAGGTCTTGCCGTCTTCCAGGATCAGCGACACCTTCGCCGCGCCCGGGCCGCTCGTCTTCAGACGGCCGCTCTGCACGTCCTGGCGCAGCTTCAGCCCTTCGAGGCTCGACTGCGTGAGGTCGACGTACACCGGATCGAGCTGCTGCACCGTCGACATCAGCGTCGCCTGGCTCGCCTGCACGTAGGCGCCCGGCGTGACCTGCGAGATGCCGACGCGGCCGCTGATCGGCGACACGACATCCGTATAGCCGAGGTTGATCTGCGCGGTGTCGACCGCCGCCTTGCCGGCCGCGACGTCCGCCGCGGCCTGGCCTTGCGTGGCCACCGCGTTGTCGTAGTCCTGCTTGCTGACCGCGTTCGCGGCGACCAGCACCTTGTAGCGCGCGACCAGCGCGTTCTGCGTGACGAGGTTCGCCTGCGCCTTCGCGAGCGTCGCCTTCGCGCTGTTCAGCGCCGCGATGTACGGCGCCGGATCGATCTTGTAGAGGCGCTGACCGGCCTTGACGTCGGTGCCTTCGGTGAATTCACGGCGC
>NZ_LFZP01000005.1:0-938 GCF_002925705.1 Burkholderia anthinoferrum | reverse complement strand
GCCGGCAGCCGCGTGATCGTGAAGGCCGACGGCGTCTACCTGTGGGATTCGGACGGCAACAAGATCATCGACGGGATGGCCGGCCTGTGGTGCGTGAACGTCGGCTACGGCCGCAAGGAGCTCGCCGACGCCGCGTATCGCCAGATCCAGGAACTGCCGTTCTACAACACGTTCTTCAAGACCACGCACCCGCCGATCATCGAGCTTTCCGCGATGCTCGCGGAAGTGACACCGGCCGGCTTCAACCACTTCTTCTACTGCAACAGCGGCTCGGAAGGCAACGACACCGTGCTGCGCCTCGTGCACCAGTACTGGCGCGTGCAGGGCAAGCCGCAGAAGAAATACGTGATCTCGCGCAGGAACGGCTATCACGGCTCGACGATCGCGGGCGGCACGCTCGGCGGGATGGGCTACATGCACGAGCAGATGCCGTCGAAGGTCGAGCACATCGTGCATATCGACCAACCGTATTTCTTCGGCGAAGCGCAGCCGGGCGAGACGCCCGAAGCGTTCGGCCTCGCGCGCGCGCAGCAACTCGAGGCGAAGATTCTCGAACTCGGCGCGGAGAACGTCGCGGCGTTCATCGGCGAGCCGTTCCAGGGCGCGGGCGGCGTGATCTTCCCGCCGTCGACGTACTGGCCGGAAATCCAGCGGATCTGCCGCAAGTACGACATCCTGCTGGTGGCCGACGAGGTGATCGGCGGGTTCGGGCGCACCGGCGAATGGTTCGCGCATCAGCACTTCGGCTTCGAGCCGGACCTGATCACGATGGCGAAGGGCCTGACGTCGGGCTACGTACCGATGGGCGCGGTGGGCATACACGAGCGCGTCGCGCGCCCGATCATCGACAACGGCGAATTCAACCACGGCCTCACGTATTCGGGCCACCCGGTGGCGGCGGCCGTCGCGGTCGCGAACCTGAAGCTGCTGCGCGACGA
>NZ_LFZP01000085.1:0-1107 GCF_002925705.1 Burkholderia anthinoferrum | reverse complement strand
ATGATGCAGCGGTACCTGCGCCTTATTTGACGGGGCCCGATGCGCAAACCTACGCCAAGTCCTACGCTCGCCCATCACTACCCATCGGCCTGTCTCTGACGTACGGGGCAGCGAAGTCGGCGTCGAAAGTGCCCTTCCATGAGCGCACGCGCATCGAAGTAGAGTAGTAATACTCATAGTTTGTGCGCGGAATCTGGTCCACCCGGACTGCGACGCTTGCAAAAACCCCGTCTCGTATAGTTGCATCGCCCGTGCAAATGTATGAGACCACGGCAAGGTGTTCGTCCAGTATCTTCCGGATGAACTCGACTGCACCACCGGCCTCTTCGGCATTGCCCAGAACGGAGAAGAAATGCCGATGGGTTGCTGCGTAAAAAACCGTCACCTCGTCGTTGTACAAGGAACAAACCTCTAAGGGGCCACCTTTCGATCCTGCGAGCGACGGCACCCGAACATTGAAATAATTCTCGCCAGCGCGGGCAACAATAGAGAAATGGCTCCTCCAGCTCGGGAAGGCTGAGAGAAGGTCTCCCGCCATTTGGCGAGAAAAGGGCTCAAGCAATTCGATCAAGGTGGCTCCCCCGCAGCTCGCGAATAGCGCAACGCGATCAATGACAATCCTACGCCAGAAGTCGATCGACCTCTGCTGGCCGACAATCACCTGTCTTGATCATCGGAAATTGACCGAAAGGCGAACTTCGCTCTCTCACATTGGAGCCACTGGTAAACTTCGGCAACGGTCTGACAGCGTTCCCGATTGCGGCCATTCAGCCTCATGTTTTTCCGACTGCGAGCGGCAGCAGTCGGTGTGGGAATCATGCTAAGGCGGGGCGACACGCTTAGTCATCGGCACGCAAGCCAATTCCAGCCCGCGGGATGTTCGATACGTCGAAATGGAATCCCCCGCCCAACCACAATAACGATAAAAAGGTGCCGCGTTCAGCGTGGCATCGAGCCGCATCAAGGCAAGTCCCTGATCGCGAGCCAACGCTTCGAGCAACTGCAGCATCTGGCGTCCGATACCACGCCCCATGTGAGACGGCCGGACGAAAATTGCATCTACCTGCCCGCTTGCAGCGGTAAGCATCCCGGTGCCAACGACCAATC
>NZ_LFZP01000031.1:0-1109 GCF_002925705.1 Burkholderia anthinoferrum | reverse complement strand
TCGCGCTTGGCCATCTCGTGCAGCAGCGTCACCAGGATCCGGCAGCCCGACGCGCCGATCGGGTGGCCGATCGCGATCGCCCCACCGTTCACGTTCACCTTCGACGTGTCCCAGCCCATCTGCTTGTGCACCGCCAGCGCCTGCGCCGCGAACGCCTCGTTGATCTCCATCAGGTCCAGGTCGCCCGGCGTCCAACCCGCACGCTCCAGACACCGGCGCGAGGCCGGCACCGGACCCATGCCCATCACGCTCGGATCCACGCCCGCGTTCGCGTACGCCTTGATCCGCGCCAGCGGCGTCAGGCCCAGCGCCGCCGCCTTCTGCGCCGACATCACCAGCACCGCCGCCGCGCCGTCGTTCAGCCCCGACGCGTTCGCCGCCGTCACCGAGCCGTCCTTCGCGAACGCCGGCTTCAGCCCGGCCAGCGATTCGGCCGTCACGCCGTGACGCACGAACTCGTCGGTCGCGAACTGCAGCGGCTCGCCCTTGCGTTGCGGGATCGACACCGGCACGATCTCGTCGTTGAAGCGCCCGGCCTTCTGCGCGGCTTCCGCCTTGTTCTGCGACAGCGCCGCGAATGCGTCCTGCTCCTCGCGCGTGATCCCGTATTCCTTCGCGACGTTCTCCGCCGTGATGCCCATGTGGTACTGGTTGTACACGTCCCACAGGCCGTCGACGATCATCGTGTCGACCAGCTTCGCGTCGCCCATCCGGAAGCCGTCGCGCGAGCCCGGCAGCACGTGCGGCGCCGCGCTCATGTTCTCCTGGCCGCCCGCGATCACGATGTCCGCGTCGCCCGCGACGATCGCGTTCGCCGCCAGCATCACGGCCTTCAGGCCCGAGCCGCACACCTTGTTGATCGTCATGCCCGGCACGGCGCTCGGCAGCCCCGCCTTGATCAGCGACTGCCGCGCCGGGTTCTGCCCGGAGCCGGCCGTCAGCACCTGGCCCATGATCACTTCGCTGACCTGCTCGGGCTTCACGCCCGCACGCTCCAGCACCGCGCGGATCACCGTCGCGCCCAGTTCAGGCGCCGCCACCTTCGCCAGCGAGCCGCCGAATTTGCCGACCGCGGTCCGCGCGGCCGATACGATCACTACGTCCGTCAT
>NZ_LFZP01000100.1:0-1130 GCF_002925705.1 Burkholderia anthinoferrum | reverse complement strand
CTAGTGTCCTGTTCCGCTGATTCGCGAGCAAAGTCGATGCAGCTTTTCGAGGATGGAATCGGCTGACGCGGTCCAGACGAACGGTTTGCAGTTTTCGTTGTAGTGGGAGACGAATTGATCGATTCGCTTGACCAGTTGTTTGACCGAGCCGAACGAGCCTCTACGAATCGCCTTGTCGGTGATCAACGCAAAGAAGCGTTCGACCTGGTTGAGCCACGAACTGTAGGTGGGAATGAAATGCATATGCCAGCGGGGGCGTGCCGCCAGCCACGCCTTGACCTTCGGATGCTTGTGACTGCCGTAGTTGTCGACGATGCAGTGCACGTCGAGTTCGGCTGGCACGGCCTTGTCGATTTCGCGCAGAAACGACAGGAATTCCTGATGTCGATGGCGCGGCTTGCAGGTAGCGAGCACGGCGCCATTGAGGACATTCAGGGCGGCAAACAACGTCGTGGTGCCATGACGGACGTAGTCGTGAGTAACGCCTTCGACGTAGCCGAAACCCATCGGCAGCATGGGTTGTGTACGCTCGAGCGCCTGACATTGACTCTTCTCGTCCACGCACAGCACCAGCGCGTTCTCCGGTGGACTCAGATACAAGCCGACCACATCGCGCAGTTTCTCGATGAAGAACGGATCGGTCGAGAGCTTGAAGCTTTCACTTCGGTGCGGCTGCAGGCCCAGCAGTTTGAAGTAACGGTGCACGCTTGTCGGCGAGATGGCGGTTTCGGCGGCAATCGTGCGCACACTCCAATGAGTGGATCCATCTGCCGGCTTCGTGTGCAGGGTCTTGTGAATCAGTTGGGCCAACCGCTCGTCGTCGATGGTACGCGGCTTGCCGGGACGTACTTCATCGTAGAGTCCGTTGATTCGCTGCTCCAGAAACCGCAGACGCCACTTGCCCACCGTGGCACGCGTGAGTTGCAGGCGCTGCGCGATCGCGCTGTTGGGCTCGCCGTCCGCGGCCGCCAACACGATACGCGCCCGCGAGACCAGCGCAGCCGAAATCGAGCGAGAACGCGCGATCGACATCAGTTGCGAACGCTCGTCTTCGCTCAGCACCAGTTCCGCCTTCGGTCGTCCCATCGCCATGCTGACGTCTCCCGTTCCGTTGACGTCAACATGCTACG
>NZ_LFZP01000083.1:0-1154 GCF_002925705.1 Burkholderia anthinoferrum | reverse complement strand
TGATCGGGGCTGTCTAGTTGCGCAATCCACCAGTTCAAAGCGTTCCCTACCTTGTCCTCGCGCCAAGCGAGGTAGCCATTCGTGAACTCGCGCACACCCACAATGCGACGCGCGACCAGCCTGCCTTCGTGTATCGGTTCTTTCGCCACGAAATCGGGCAGCATCCCGACAGCGATACCTTCGCACAGTGCTTGCAGTTTGGCTGCGAGCGTCGGCACGATGATCAGCGGCTGTCCGTCACGGGTGGCCACGGATTGCGGTTGCAGTTCGCGAGAAGTGTCACTAATGACAACACCTCGATATCTTGCGATCGTTTCGCTCTCCAACGGCTCGGGCATGCGGGCGAGTGGATGGTCCGGTGCCACGACAAAAACGTGCCGGAGGGTTCCGATTGGCCGGGCCGCGATGTTGGCCGCATGCGGCGGCTCGCCGAACGCCCCTATCGCGAGATCGGCACGCCGCGTAACCAGGGCATCCCACACGCCCCCAAGCACCTCGGTGGAAAGACTTAGCTGGGTATTCATCTCCAGGCCGTAGAAGGCATGGACATACGGCCATAAGGACTGGATTGGCAAGATTGCATCGACGCATAGTCGAAGCTCCGATTCCCAACTGTCTCGAATGCCTTTTGCTTTGGCCTCCAGGTGTCGAGCGGCGTCCAAAAGACGACGCCCATCTTCCACAACAGCACGACCCGCTTCCGTGAGTCTCGCCCGTCTGCCGCCGCGATCGAACAGCTCGACCTCCAGGTCACTTTCCAGCTTTTGCACAAGGTAAGTGAGCGTCGACGGAACTCTATGCAGCAACTCGGCCGCCTCGGCGAATGTACCGGTCCGGTCAATTGCATCCAACACTTCGAGAATTTCGAATGACAGCTTGGTCGTCATACAGCAGATACTTCTATTGTTCACAGGATTCACCGCGACGGCCGAGCGGCTTTGCCGCAGCAACGCATCCATGCGGTTGCCCAACCTTTCGGGACTCGCTCGGATGCTGATCGGATGGACAAAGGCGATTCGTCCCTGAACCGGATACATCTGCCGGATGCTCTCGTTGACGAAGCCTCCGGCCACGCAATGGTCATTGCGGCAAGAGTCTAAGGGACACGCTGCTGTTTGTCTGCTCGTGGCGTGACGCACAGTTAGCGCATGATT
>NZ_LFZP01000084.1:0-1355 GCF_002925705.1 Burkholderia anthinoferrum | reverse complement strand
GAGCCTATCCGAACCTTTGTGTGTGAGGCATAAACTGATGGCCAAGGAGCCACGTTATGCCACGCAAACGTAAGGAAGAAGCGACCGTAGAACCGGGCAAGGGCTTGAACCTGGACCCGGAACTGATCAAGCAACTGGTGCCCGGAATGCTGGATCGGGCGACGATCAACGAGCAGCTCGCTGCGCTCAAGAAGGCGATCTTCGAGCGTGCGCTGGGCGGCGAACTGACCCATCATCTCGGTTACGAGAAAGGTGAAGCCAAGCCGGCCAGTAGCACGAACCATCGCAACGGCACCAGCCGCAAGCGCATCGCGACCGACGACGACCTGCTCGACGTCGAGATTCCGCGCGATCGCGAAGGCACCTTCGATCCGGTGCTGATCGCCAAGGGCGAGCGACGTTTCACCGGCTTCGACGACAAGATCATCGCGATGTACGCACGCGGCATGAGCGTGCGGGAGATTCAGGGCTTCCTGCAGGAGATGTACGGCATCGAGGTATCGCCGGACTTCATCAGTACCGTCACTGACGCGGTGATCGACGAAGTGCGCGAGTGGCAACAGCGGCCGCTCGAGCCGATGTACCCGGTGGTGTTCTTCGACGCCTTGCGCGTCAAGATCCGGGACGAAGGCGTGGTCCGCAACAAGGCGATCTACCTGGCGCTGGGTGTTCGCCGCGACGGCACACGTGACGTGCTGGGCCTCTGGATCGAGCAGACCGAGGGGGCCAAGTTCTGGCTGCGGGTGGTGAACGACCTGAAGCTGCGTGGCGTGCAGGATATCCTGATTGCCGTGGTCGACGGACTGAAGGGCTTCCCGGAAGCGATCAACACGGTGTTCCCGGAAACGACGGTCCAGACCTGCATCGTGCATCTGATCCGGAACTCGCTGGACTTCGCCAGCTGGAAAGACCGGAAATCCGTCGCAGCGGCGCTCAAGGAGGTCTATCGGGCACCGTCGGCCGAAGCGGCCGCCGTGGCGCTGGATGCGTTCGATACGAGCCCGTGGGGGACGAAATACCCACCGATTGCCGCGCTCTGGCGCCGGGCCTGGGATCAGGTGATTCCGTTTTACGCCTTCGCGCCCGACATCCGGAAAATTGTATATACGACCAACGCGATCGAGTCGCTGCACATGCAGCTTCGGAAGATCATTAAGGCGCGCGGCCACTTCCCGTCGGACGAGGCCGCGCTCAAGCTGATCTGGCTGGCGCTGCGCAACGTCGTAGCCAAGTGGACGGGTTCCCGGCACGATTGGAAGAGCGCCATGACTCAGTTCGCACTGCTTTACCCAGAACGATTCAACATTGGAGTCTGAATCTCAACCCGCCTCACACACTAAATTCCGGATACCTCC
>NZ_LFZP01000087.1:0-1445 GCF_002925705.1 Burkholderia anthinoferrum | reverse complement strand
TGAACTGCACCCCAAAAGTTGGACACCCGTCCAACCTTTGGGGTGTTTTTCATGACGAAGTACAACGAGCAGTTCAAGCAACGCATCGTTGACGAGTATTTTTCCGGTGGAATTGGCATCCAGTCCCTGGCTGCCCGGCACGGCGTGGGGCGTACGGTGATCCGGCGCTGGGTGGCAAGTTACAGGGAGCATGGCAACGCGGGGTTGCGCAAGAAACACGTTTGCTACGATGCTGAGTTCAAGCTATCGGTACTGCAGCGCATGTGGCGAGACGAGTTGTCATACGGCCAGGTGTCGGCCTTGTTCGACATTCGTGGCGCGGGCTGCGTCGCCGGCTGGGAGCGCCTGTATCATGAGGGCGGTATCGATGCACTGTCCCCTCGCCGACGAGGGCGCCCCCGAAAGATGGCCACTTCACTTCCGCCCAAACCCACTGAAACCGGCTCACCGGATGAACGCACACGCGAGGAATTGCTCAAGGAAAACGAGTATCTGCGTGCGGAGGTGGCCTACCTAAAAAAGCTCGATGCGCTGCTGGCGAAGAAGCAGGCAGCGCAAAAGAAAAAGCGCAAATAGTGCGCGAGCTTAGGCAACACCATCCGGTAGCGGCACTTCTGAAGGCGGCCGGTCTGGCGCGCAGCACGTTCTATTACCAACTCGGGACGCTGAACGTTGGCGATCGCCATGCCGATCTCAAGGCGAGGATCCGGGCGGTGTTCGACCATCACAAGGGCCGCTACGGCTATCGACGCGTCACGGCTGCGATTCGGCAAACCGGGCATCTCGTCAACCACAAGGCTGTGCAGCGGCTGATGCAGCAATTGCAGCTGAAGTCCCTGCTGCGCCCGAAGAAATATCGTTCGTGGCGAGGTGAGGTCGGCAAAGTCGCGCCCAACCTGTTGCAACGTCAGTTCAGCGCCACGCAGGCCAACCAGAAGTGGGTAACGGATGTGACGGAATTCAACGTCGGCGGGCAGAAGCTGTATCTGTCGCCGGTAATGGATCTGTACAACGGCGAGATCGTGGCCTACCAGATGGACCGACGCCCAAGCTTCGAGCTGGTCAGCAGCATGCTGAAGAAGGCATTGGCCAAACTCAAACGCACGGACAGACCGTTATTGCATTCGGACCAAGGCTGGCAATACCGAATGCCGGCGTTTTGTCGGCAATTGAAGCGACGCAAGCTGACTCAAAGCATGTCGCGCAAGGGGAACTGCCTCGACAATGCTGCGATGGAAAGCTTCTTCGGCACGCTCAAGTCCGAGTGCTACAAGGGACATCGCTTCACTTGCGTGGAGCATTTGCGCGACACGCTCGAGCGCTACATCCACTACTACAACCACGAACGCATCAAGCTCAAGTTGAAAGGGCTGAGTCCCGTGCAATACAGGACTCAGCCCTTGGGCGCCTAGCCTTTAACTGTCCAACTTTGCGGGGTCAGTTCA
>NZ_LFZP01000062.1:0-1506 GCF_002925705.1 Burkholderia anthinoferrum | reverse complement strand
ACCAGCAGCACGGTACGGATCTGCGACGACACGGGGTGTTCCGATCGCCCTAAAGATCAGGTCTCCTATCAAAAAAGGGACGATGCGGACGACCGCGAAGATCCGCGCATCGCCGCGCTCAAGCAAACCGCGAAGACCCAGCCGAAGGCCGCCTACGACCTCGGCCTGCGCTATTTCCGCGGCGACGGCGTGCGCCAGGACAGCTACCAGGCGCTCAAGTGGATGCGCGAGGCCGCCGAACGCGGCGACCTGAACGCGCAGAAGGCGCTCGGCAGTTTCTACCTGTTCGGCCTCGAGGAAATGGGCGCCGATGCGCGCGAAGCGGAGAAGTGGCTGTCGATCGCGGCCGGCCGCGGCGACAAGGAATCGAAAAAGCTGCTCGATCTCGCGCGCAAGGCGAAGAAGGAAGACGAAGAAGACTGGAAATGGCGCACGCAGTGGCGTGACGTCTATTACGGCTACTGGTACTCGGGCTATCCGTACTACGGCGTCTGGCAGCAGACGTACTGGTACTACTGACCGGGCCTGAAGCAACGGGGGCAGCCGCGGGGAGACCACCATCGCGCGCCACGCCGGGGGGCTTATCGAAGTTCGCACGGACCCATAAGCCGAACAACGACTCTAATCGATCGACAACGACATGAAGACCAACCTTTCCCAACGTCTGATTCAAGGTGCGCTGGTTGCAGCGCTTGGCGCGTCCGTCGCGGGGTGCGGCGGCATGGTGACGCCCGGCGGGCAAAACGCCGGGGTGACGGGCGCGGCGGCCGGCGGCGCGAGCGCCGGCGCCGATTCGCAGTTGCAGCGCTGCGCGTCGCCGCTGGGCACGATCGCGGTCGACGACGGCCGCAACGCCGACTGGTGGGGCCCGTTCGGCAGCGCGACGAAGGTGACGAGCATCGACCCGCTGCTGCGGCTGGCCGTGCAGCAGTCGAACTGCTTCGTGATCACGTCGATCGGCAACCAGAAGAGCGACGCGCGCCTGTCGCGCATCACGCAACTGCAACGCAACTCGGGCGAATATCGCGCGGGCTCGAAGCAGCAGAAGGGCCAGCGTGTGGCGGCCGACTACTACATGGAGCCGCAGATCGTGATCAACGATTCGCCGATCGGCGGGATCGGCAGCATGATCGGCGGGCTGATCGGCAACAGCGCGGTGGCGGCGGTGGCGGGGCACCTGCAGACGAAGGCGTCGGTGGTGACGCTGACGCTGTTCGACGTGCGCTCGGCGGTGCAGATCGCGGCGTCGGAAGGCAGCTCGACGGCGACGAACTACGGCGCGGCGCTGGGCGGCCTCGGCGGCGGGGTGGGCGGCGGGCTGGCCGGTTTTTCGACGACGCCGGAAGGCAAGGCGACGGTCGTCGCGTTCATCGACGCGTGGAACAAGATGGTCGTCGCGCTGCGCAGCTACAAGGCGCAGGACGTGAAGGGCGGCCTGGGCCGCGGTGGCCAGCTTCAGGTCAACTGACGCTGACGGGCCGGCGGGATGCCGCCGGCCGCTTGTCG